>DATHAN010000048.1:0-3406 GCA_035296645.1 Thermoleophilaceae bacterium | reverse complement strand
CGCGCCGACGTCTACGAGCCCGATGCCGTGGTGCTCGACCTCGGGCTCCCCAAGCTCGACGGCGTCGAGGTGTGTCGCCGCCTGCGCGAGCGCGGAGACGTGCCGATCCTCGTCCTGACCGCCCGCGAGGCCCTCGACGCGCGCGTCGAGGGCCTCGACTCGGGCGCCGACGACTACCTGGTCAAGCCGTTCGAGCGCGCTGAGCTGCTGGCGCGCATGCGCGCCCTCCTGCGGCGGCGCCCGCCGCGCGGGTCGGCGTCGATCGTCGTGGGCGACGTCACGCTCAACTCCGACCGGCACGAGGCGCGCCGCGGCGCCCGCGACCTCGATCTCACGACCCGCGAGTTCGAGCTGCTCGAGCACCTCATGCGCAACGAGCGGCTCGTGGTCTCGCGCGAGTCGCTGCTCGAGGAGGTGTGGGGCTACGCGCCGTTCACCGAGACCAACACGGTCGACGTGTTCGTCTCCCACCTGCGGCGCAAGCTCGAGGCGGGCGGCGAGGCGCGAATGCTGCACACCGTGCGTGGCGCGGGCTACGTGCTGAAGGCGGCGTGACCGTGCGCAGGCGCTTCAACCGCCTGCCCATCCGCTGGCGGCTCGCGCTCACCTCCGCGAGCCTCACCTTCGTCATCCTCACCGCCTTCGCGGTGGTGACCGGCGCGTTCACCGCCGAGCGGCTGCGCAGCGACTTCGACAACGACCTGCGCTCACGCGCCGCCGATCTCAAGGACCGCATCCGGGTCGCGCGCGAGTTCCCCTCGGGGCGGGTCATCCTCGAGCAGACTGACCTGGTTCAGGTGATCGTCAAGGTCGCGGCCTCCGGCGACGGGGCGGTGCGCGTGATCGATACGAGGGGAGACGTGGTCGCTCCGTCGGCCGGCGCCCCCGACCTCGGCCCGCCCGGAGAGGGAGTGCGCCAGGTCCGCGCCTACCGCGTCGCCTCGGTCCCGCTGTACGCGGGGTCGCTCGTGCCCGTGGCCTACCTCCAGTACGGCAAGGAGCGCCGCGGCCTCGGGGCGACCGTCGACCGGGTGCGGATCCTGCTCGGCGCCGGCGTGCTCGCGGGGACGGCGCTCGCCCTGCTCGCGGGGCTCGCTGTGGCGCGGCGCGCAATGTCGCCGGTCGGGCGGCTCACGCGCGCCGCCAAGCACGTGACGCAGACCCGCAACCCGACGATCTCACTGCCCAAGCCGGCGAGCGAGGACGAGGTCGCCGATCTCGCGCGCACGCTCGAGGAGATGCTCCATGCCCTCGACCTGGCCCAGGGCGAGACCGAGGCCGCGCTGCGGCGCCAGCGCGAGTTCGTGGCCGACGCCTCGCACGAGCTGCGCACGCCGCTCACGAGCGTGCTCGCCAACCTCGAGCTGCTCGAGGCCTCGCTCGAGGGCGAGGACCGCGAGCTCGCGGCCTCGGCGCTGCGCTCCTCGCGGCGGATGCGCGGGCTGGTGGCCGACCTCCTGCTGCTCGCGCGCGCCGACGCGGGGCGGCGGCTCGGGCGCGAGCCGGTCGACCTCGCGCAGGTGCTCCGCGAGGCGGCGGCGGAGGTCGCCCCGCTCGCCGCCGGCCACGAGGTCTCGGTGTCGGTCGGCCGGGCGGGCGACGCGGCCGAGGCACCCGTCCGGGTCGAGGGCTCGGCCGACGAGCTCCACCGGCTCGTGCGCAACCTGATCGAGAACGCCCTGGTGCACACGCCGCCCGGGACGCATGTCGAGGCCTCGGCCCACGCGGAGGGCGAAACGGCGACGATCGAGGTCTGCGACGACGGGCCTGGAATCCCGGACGAGTTGCGCGAGCGCGTGTTCGACCGCTTCGTGCGCGCGGAGTCGGACGGCGGCGGTGCCCCGGGGACGGGGCTCGGGCTCGCGATCGTGCGCGCGGTCGCCGAGCGCCACGACGGCTCCGTGGAGTTGGGCGAGGCCCCGGGCGGCGGCACGCGCTTCGTCGTGCGACTCCCCGTCGCGCACGTGCTGGGCGCGGGGTCACCGTCGGCTCCGGCGCCGGCTTGAGGCACAGGCGGGCCGAGCGGAACGCCGGGGTGAGCGAGCCGCTCGGCACCAAAAGGCCCGTGGTCCAGGCCGGCATGGGAGGCGGCGTGGCCCGCCACGAGCTGGCCGCGGCGGTGTCGGAGGCGGGCGGGCTCGGGACGCTCGGCCTGCTCCCGCCGGAGCGGCTGCGCGAAGAGCTCGCGGCCGCGCGGCGGCTCACCGCGCATCCGATAGCCGTCAATCTGCTGCTGCCGTTCGCCGCGCCCGCGCACTGGGAGGTCGCCGCCCGCGCCGACGCGGTCGTCACCTTCTGGGGGCGGCCGGAGCGGCGGACCCCGCGTGTGTGGATTCACCAATGCGGCTCGGTCGCGGAGGCGCTCGCCGCGCATGCGGCGGGCGCCGACGCGGTGATCGCCCAGGGGCGCGAGGCGGGCGGTCACGTGCGCGGGACGACGCCGGCGCTCGAGCTGCTCGAGCAGGTCCGCGCGGCGCTCCCGGCGGGCTTCCCGGTCCTGGTCGCGGGCGCGCTAGCCGACGCCGGCGACGTCCGCCGGGCGCTCGACGCCGGGGCGGCGGCGGCCGTGCTCGGCACGCGCTTCCTGCTGAGCGAGGAGAGCCGCGCGCACCCGCGCTACAAGCGGGCGGCGCTCGAGGGGCGCGACACCGTCCTCACCGAGCTGTTCGGCCTCGGCTGGCCGGCGGCGCCCCATCGCGTCCTCCCCAACGCGGCGACCCGCCGCTGGCCGAGCGACGGCGGGTCGACGTCGCGCGCGCTCGGAATCGCCCAGCGCGTCCTCTCCCCCCTCGCCCGCCGCGCCCCCGAGCAGGCGCAACAGCGCGCCGCGGCCGCGCAGCGCCCCGCGCTCCCGTTGCTCTCGCCCTTCGCCCCGGTCGACGACGCGCCGCTCGGGCGCCTGCTCGACGCGGGCGCCCTGTACGCGGGCGAGACCGTGGCCCGCATCGACGCGCTCGCGCCCGCGGAGCGGCTGGTGCGCGACCTCACGCCGTAGGGCTCACACCTCGACCACCACGGGCAGCACCATCGGCCGCCGCCGCAGCCGCTCGTACACGAAGCGCGCCACGTCGTCGTGGAGGTGGTCCTGGAGCAGGGAGATCTCCCGGACCTCCTCCTCCGCCGAGCGGGCGAGCGACTCCTCGACCGCCTCGCGGACCTCGTCGACGAGCCCGTCGACCGAGTCGAGGAACGGGACGCCGCGAAAGATCACTTCGGGCGGGCCCACCGAGCGGCCGTCGTCGCCCGAGATGGTGGCGACGACGATGAAGATGCCGTCGGCGGAGAGCATGCGGCGGTCGCGCAGCGCGACGTCCTCGAGCGAGCCGACGTCCACGCCGTCGACGAAGATGACGCCGGCGTGCTCGGGCTCTCCGAGCCGCGCCCCGCTCCGGTCGATGTCGAGCGG
>DATHAN010000047.1:0-5254 GCA_035296645.1 Thermoleophilaceae bacterium | reverse complement strand
CTCGACCGCGACGGTGGCCATCCTGCCCGAGGCCGAGGAGGTCGAGGTCGAGATCGACCCCAACGACCTCCAGGTCGACGTGTACCGCTCCTCGGGGCCGGGCGGGCAGTCGGTGAACACGACCGACTCCGCCGTGCGGATAACGCACAGGCCGACCGGGCTCGTCGTCTCCATGCAGGACGAGAAGTCGCAGCTCCAGAACCGGGAGAAGGCGCTGCGCGTGCTGCGCGCTCGCCTCCTCGAGCAGCAGGTCGCGGCCCGGCAGGCCGAGCTGTCGGCCGACCGCCGCGCGCAGGTGGGCACCGGCGAGCGCGCCGAGAAGGTGCGCACCTACAACTTCCCGCAGGACCGGGTCACCGACCATCGCGTGAAGCTCACCCGCGGCAACCTGGAGGGGGTGCTCGACGGCGGGCTCGACGAGCTGACCGCGGCGCTCGAGGCCGACGAGAAGCGGCGGAAGCTCGCGGCGGGCGCGCTCGTGGCCGGCTGAGCGGTGGGCTTCGCCGTGACAAGGACAAGCGCGCCGGAGGCGCCCGAGTGACCGTCCCCGTTCGTGCGCCGGGTCGTCGCGAGGGCGAGCCGCCGGCGGTGAGGGTGGGATCGACCGTCCGAGGCGCCCTGAGCGGCGCGATCGCCCGGCTCGCGACCGCGGGATGCGAGTCGCCGCGGCTCGACGCCGAGCTCCTGCTTGCCGACGCGCTCGACGTCGCGCGGGAGCGTCTCTACCTCGAGCCGGCGCGGGAGCTCGGCGCCGCGGCGGCCGCGCGCTTCGCTCGGTACGTGGGGCGGCGGGAGCGGCGCGAGCCGGTCGCCTACATCCTCGGGCGGCGCGCCTTTCGCCGCCTCGAGCTGGCGGTCGACCGGCGTGTCCTCATCCCCCGGCCGGAGACGGAGCTGCTGGTCGAGGTCGCGCTCCGGGAGCTCGCGCCCGGCGCCCACGTCCACGACGTCGGAACGGGCTCGGGCGCGGTCGCGCTCGCGCTGGCGGACGAGCGCCCGGATCTTCGCGTCACGGCGTCGGATGCCTCGGAGGCGGCGGTGGCCGTCGCTCGGGACAACTCCGCGCGGCTCGGCCTCGAAGTCGAGCTCCTGCCGGGCCCCGGGCTCCCCGCGGACGCCGGCCGGCCTGACCTAATGGTCGCCAACCTGCCCTACGTGCGTGCCGAGGAGTGGCGCTCGCTCGCGCGCGAGATCACGCGCTACGAGCCGAGGGACGCGCTGGTCGGGGGCGGCCGCGACGGACTCGACACCGTCCGCGGGCTGGTCGCCGCTCTCCAACCCGGCACCCGACTCGCGCTCGAGCACGCGCCCGCGCACGCGGGCGCCGTCCGCGGCCTGCTCGACTCGCCGCGGAGGTTCCCCGGCCTGGGCGGCGGCGAGGACGTGACTCTCGGCCGGGTGCCGTGACCCAAGACGACGTCGCGGCGTTCGACCGCTGCGTCGCGGCCGGTGGCGTCGCCGTATTTCCCACCGACACGGTCTACGGGCTGGCCACCGCCCCCGACTCGCGCGCGGGGGTCGAGCGCCTGTACCGGCTCAAGGGCCGCCCTCCGACCCAACCCGCGGCGGTCATGTTCTTCGACCTCGAGCGCGGGCTCGCCGCGCTGCCCGAGCTCGGGGGGCGGACTCGCGCCGCGGTCGAGCGCCTGCTGCCGGGCGGCCTGACCGTGCTGCTTCCCAACCCCGCACGCCGCTACCCGCTCGCCTGCGGACCGGTGCCCGAGCGCCTCGGCGTGCGCGTCCCCGCGCTCGAGGGGGCGCTCGCCCCGCTCGCCGGGGTGCGGGGCCCGGTGCTCCAGTCGAGCGCCAACCGCTCGGGGGGCCGCGACGCGGTCCGCCTCGAGGACGTCGACGTGGAAATCCGACACGGGGCCGATCTCGGGCTCGACGGAGGCGAGCTCGGGGGCCGGCCGTCGACCGTGGTCGACCTCACGGCGTACGAGGAGACGGGCGCTCACCCGATCGTCCGCGAGGGGGCCGTCCCGGGGGACCGCGTCGAGGCGCTCCTACGTGTCGATTGACCGCCGGGCTCGATGCGGTTAGGGTCGCGCCGAGCGAACCGAGGAGGAGGCGTGTCTGAGAACACCGACGCGCTGCAGCGGGGCTACGACGCCTTTGGCCAGCGCGATCTGGAGACCATCCGCTCGATCTGGTCGGACGACATCGAGTGGCAGGGGCCCGACTACGAGCCGCTGCCCCAGTCGGGCCGCCTCCAGGGCCCCGACGCGGTCTTCGAAATGTTCGGCGACCTCTTCGAGCGCTGGGAGGGCCTGAGCGTGGTCCCCGACGAGTTCGTCGAGGACGGCGACACGGTCGTGGCGCTCGGGCACCTCGAGGGTCGCGCAAAGGAGAGCGGCGAGCAGGTCAAGGTGCCGTTCGCGCACGTGTGGCGGATGAGCGACGGCAAGGTCGAGCGCGTCCAGATCCTCGAGGACACCGCCGTCCTCGCCAAGGCCCTGGGCGTCTAAGGGAGCCGCCGGGGCAGCGCTGGCCGTCCCGCTCGGGATCCGGCCGCCCGCCTCGGGCCCGCCCTGGCGCGATCGAGGTCGCGGCGGCGCTCGCCGCCGCCGCCGGTATCGTGATTCCCATGCGTATCGCCGTGGGCTCCGACCACGCCGGATTCGGCCTCAAGTCGCGCGTCGCGGAGCTGCTCGCCGCCGACGGGCACGAGGTCCTCGACGTCGGCGCGGATTCCGAGGAGTCCACCGACTACCCCGTCCATGCCGAGCGCGCGGCGCGGCTCGTGGCCGACGGCGACGCGCAGCTCGGCGTGCTGGTGTGCGGCTCGGGCGCCGGCGTGTCGATCGCCGCCAACAAGGTGCCCGGCGTGCGTGCGGTCAACGCCCGCGATCCCGAGGAAGCCGAGCTCGGCCGCCGGCACAACGACGCCAACGTGCTCGCGCTCGCCGGCCGGCGCCTTCACTCGGACGACGCCGGCGACATCGTGCGCGCGTTCCTGGCCGCCGGATTCGACGGCGGTCGCCACAGCCGCCGCGTCGACCAGATCGCCGACATCGAGAGGAGGACCAATGGCCGAGGTTGACGCCGACCACTTCGCCAAGCCGGTCGTCGACGTAGACCCCGAGATCGCCCGGGTGCTCGAGGACGAGGCGCGCCGGCAGGAGGCGACGCTCGAGATGATCGCCTCGGAGAACTTCGTCCCGCAGGCGGTCCTCGACTGCCAGGGCTCGGTGCTCACGAACAAGTACGCGGAGGGCTACCCGGGGCGGCGCTACTACGGCGGCTGCGAGCACGTCGACGTGGCCGAGCAGCTCGCCACCGACCGGGCGCGCGAGCTGTTCGGGGCCGACCACGCGAACGTGCAGCCGCACGCCGGCGCGCAGGCCAACGCCGCCGTCTACCACGCGCTGCTGCGTCCGGGCGACGGCATCCTGGGCATGCGCCTAGACCATGGCGGCCATCTCACCCACGGGATGAAGATCAACTTCTCGGGCCGCCTGTACGAGATCTCGACCTACGGGGTGCGCGAGGACGACTCGCGAGTCGACATAACCGAGGTCGAGCGCGTCGCCCGCGAGACGCGCCCGAAGCTCATCCTCGCCGGGTGGTCGGCCTATTCGCGGCAGCTCGACTTCGTTGCGTTCCGCGAGATCGCGGACTCGGTCGGAGCGCTGCTCATGGTCGACATGGCCCACTTCGCGGGACTCGTGGCCGCGGGTGAGCACCCGAGCCCCGTCGCCTACGCCGACGTGGTCACGACGACCACCCACAAGACGCTCGCCGGCGCGCGCGGGGGGATGATCCTGTGCCGCGACGAGCACGCCAAGAAGATCGACTCGGCGGTCTTCCCCGGCCAGCAGGGCGGTCCGCTGATGCACGTGATCGCCGGGAAGGCGGTGGCGCTCCGAATCGCCGCCTCGGAGGCCTTCCGCGAGCGCCAGCGCCGCACCCGCGCCGGTGCCGCGGCACTCGCCGAGGAGCTGGTCGCGCACGGGCTGGACGTGCTCACCGGCGGTACCGACGTGCATCTCGCGCTCGTCGACCTGCGCGAGTTCGAGCTCGACGGACGCCAGGCCGAGGATCGTCTGCACGAGGTCGGCATCACGGTCAACCGCAACGCCGTCCCCTTCGACCCGCGCCCGCCGGCCGTCTCCTCGGGCCTGCGAATCGGGACGCCGGCGCTCGCGACGCGCGGGTTCGACGTCGACGACTTTCGCGAGGCCGGCCGGATCATCGCCGCCGCGCTGAGCGGCGAGTGGAGCGACGAGCGCCGCTTCGAGCTCGCCGACCGCTCGCGCGCCCTCGCCGAGGCGCACCCCCTGTACGCGGAGCTCGCACCGGTCGGCTGACCTACCGCGTCCGGGCCGGCCCGCTCGGGCGCGCGCGTGCGTTAGAGTGCCGCGCTCGGTGGACCAGCTAGCCGAGGGGGGCAGCCAATGGCGAGGGACGACGACGACGGCGACAAGGACGGAAACGACGAGAACGACCGCGATCGCTCGCGCGACGACGACGGTCGCGACGACAGCGACGACAATGGCGACGCGCCCCTCGGCGGGCGCGACCTCGCCTGGCGCGCGTACCTCAAGCTCGCGGCGACGATCCTCCTGACGTTGATCCTGTTCACGCTCATCCTCACCGGCTGGACGTCGTGCCAGGGCTCGAGTCCGATCACCGGACAGCCCGTCGCCGTCGTGGCGCCGGCGGGCGGGTGAGCGCCGCGCCTTCCGGGCGAGGCTGACCGGCCACGCCGACGGCGGGGCCCCCTGGGCTCAGGCCCTCGCCGCGCCCCCCCGCGGCCCGGGAGCCGCCCGCGCGCGCGGCTAATCTGCCGCCTGCATGACGGAGCTCGATGCCGTCTGGGCGTTCCTCGTCGCGGCCGGCGTGACGTTCGCGGCCACGCCGGTCGCCGCCCGGTTGGCGCGGGGGGTCGGCGCTCTCGACGAGCCCAAGGAGCGCGGCCTGCACGACCGCCCCATGCCCCGTCTCGGGGGGCTGGCGATCCTCGCCGGGGCGCTGCTGGCGAGCGCCCTCTTCCTCCCGGTGACCACGGAGACGCGGGGGGTGCTCGGGGGAGCCGCCGCCGCCGCGCTGGTCGGCGCCCTCGACGACACGCTCGACCTGCCGGCCGCTCCCAAGCTCGCGGGCCAGGCCCTGGCGGCCGCGATCCCCGTGCTGTCGAACGTCCGCGTCGAGCACGTGACCATCCCGTTCGTCGGCCCGCTGCCGCTCGGGCCGGTCCTCGGAGGCGTCCTCACCCTGGTCGGGATCGTCGCGGTGATGAACGTCGTCAACT
>DATHAN010000046.1:0-5526 GCA_035296645.1 Thermoleophilaceae bacterium | reverse complement strand
GATCAGCCGCAGCGCGTCGTCGTTGAACGCGATCTTCCCGGGCGTGAGCCCGTTGCGCTCGGTCTGGCGCGGCACGAGGTAGCGCTTGGCGATCTCGAGCTTCTCCTCCTCGGTGTAGCCGGCGAGCTGGATCACCTCCATGCGGTCGCGCAGCGGCCCGGGGATGAGGTCGATGTTGTTCGCGGTCGTGATGAAGAGGACGTGCGACAGGTCGACCGGCAGGTCGAGGTAGTGGTCGCGGAACGTCGAGTTCTGCTCGGGGTCGAGCACCTCGAGCATCGCGCTCGCCGGGTCGCCGCGGAAGTCGGCGCCCATCTTGTCGATCTCGTCGATCATGAAGACCGGGTTGATCGAGCCGGCGTCGCGCAGCGCGCGGATGATCACGCCGGGCATCGCGCCGACGTAGGTCCGCCGGTGCCCTCGAATCTCCGACTCGTCGCGCACGCCGCCGACCGACACGCGCTCGAAGTTGCGGGACATGGCGCGGGCGATCGACCTACCGAGCGAGGTCTTGCCGACGCCGGGCGGTCCGACGAAGCACAGGATCGCCGAGCGCGCGTCGGGCTTCAGCTTGCGCACGGCGAGGAACTCGAGGATGCGGTCCTTGACCCGCTCGATGTCGTAGTGGTCTTCGTCGAGCACCACGCGCGAGTGCCCGAGGTCGAGGTTGTCGTCGGTCTGCTTCGACCACGGCAGCGAGGCGATCCACTCGAGGTAGTTGCGGATGACGACGTGCTCGGCGGCCTGCGGCGGGAGCTTCTCGAGCCGCCGCAGCTCGCGGTCGGCGGCCTCGCGCGCCTGCTCGGGAAGGCCCGCGGCGTCGAGCTGCTCGCGCAGCTCGTTGACCTCGGCCTCGCTCTCGTCGGTCTCGCCGAGCTCCTCCTGGATCGCCCTGAGCTGCTGGCGCAGGAGGTACTCGCGCTGGCCCTTCTCCATCTCGCCCTGGACCTGCGACTGAATGCGCGAGCCGATCGAGATCAGCTCGCGCTCGCGCGCGAGGATCTCGGCGAGGCGGCGCAGGCGCGCGCCCACGTCGCGCTCCTCGAGCAGTCCCTGCTTCTCCTCGGTCGAGATCCGCAGGGCGCCGGCCACAAGGTAGCTGAGCTCGGCCGGGTCGTCGACGTTGGCCACCGCCATCTGGAGCTCGTCCGGGAGATAGGGGACGTTCTCGATCACCTCGGAGAAGGTCGCCTGCACGGTGCGGACGAGCGCCTCGAGCTCGGTCGAGGGCTCGACGACGTCCGGCTCGCGCTCGATCGTCGCGATCAGGTACGGCTCGGTGGCCACGAAGCGCCCGAGGCGGACGCGCTCGGTCCCCTGGACGAGGATTCGGAGCGTCCCGTCGGGCACCTTCATCATGCGCGCGACCACGCCGACGACCCCGACGGCGTGGAGCTGCTCCGGGCTCGGGGTCTCGACCTCCGGCTCACGCGAGGCGACCATGGTCAGCATCCGGTTGCCGCCGAGGACCTCGTTGACGAGCCTGATCGAGCGCTCCTGACCGATGGCGAGCGGCGTCAGCGTCGCCGGGAAGGAAACGTTGTCGCGCAGCGGAAGGACGGGCAGCGCGGAGGGGAGGGCCCCGTCCGCGGCCGGCGTACCGCCCGTCGGCTCGCCCATGCCGTCCGGAGGCGATACACCGGGGAGCTCGATGGTCATCGGGCGTCCCCGGCGGGCTCGTCGTCGGCGCTCTCGGCGTCCGAGCCCGGTGGGCCGATCGGTACGCGCCGGCCCTCGGCCCCGCGCGCGGCGAGCGGGACGTCGACGCGCAGGACGCCGTCGTCGTAGGCGGCGCGCGCGCGGTCGCTCGCCACGTCGGCGCCGAGCTCGACGACGCGCCGGAAGGGACCGTGCTCGATCTCGACCTGCTGGTAGAGGCGGCCCTCCGAGGGCTGGGCTCGGCGCTCGCCGGCGATCAGGAGCTTGCGCCCGTGGATCTCGAGCCGCACCTCGGAGATGTCGACGCCGGGCAGCTCGGCGCACACCACGGCGCGCGGGGGGTCGCCTTCGTAGAAGACGTCGACGCGCGGCGAGAAGCCGCGGCGGTGGGTCGGCCGGCCCCGCTCGAGCACCCCGCCGAACAGCTCGTCCATGTCGCGGCGCATGCGCTCGAAGGTGGCGAAGGGATCGCGGGGCACGGTCACCTCAGAGCCTATCCCCGCTGCGCGGCTCGCTAGACGTGGAAGGTGGCGCCCTCGCGGGCCACGGCGACCGGGCCGTCGAAGGAGGCGGCCGCCGCCTTGTGCGCGCTGAGCGCGTCGAGCTCGTCCGAGATGTGGGTGAGGACGAGGCGGCGCGCCTTCGCCCGCGCCGCGTGCTCGCCGGCCTCGCTCGCCGTGAGGTGCCCGCGCGGGCCCTCGCGCTCGGGACGGGGAAGCGTCGCCTCGGCGATCAACAGGTCGGCGCCCTCGGCGATCTCGACGAGGTGCTCGTTCGGTCCCGAGTCGGCGCCGAACACCAGCGTCGCGCCGTCCTCGCCCGAGGTGACCCGGCACGCGAAGGTGCGGGCGAAGTGCGGGACGGAGCGAAAGCGGAATCGCAGCGAGCCGACCTCGGGCGTCGAGCTCTCCTCGTACTCCTCGAGCGCGAACGCGCGCTCGATCAGGTCCTCGGGGCCCCACGCCCCGGTGATCCGGCGGAAGGCCTCGGTCGCGCCGCTCGGCGCGATCAACCGCGGCCGCGCCGGCCGCGCGGTGCCCTCCCAGCGGTCCACGGGCACCGGCTGCTGGCGCGGCGCGTAGGTGAGCGCGTACGCCCACGGGATGAGGTCGAGGAAGTGGTCGGCGTGCAGGTGCGAGACGAGCACCGCGTCGACGCGCGTGTAGTCGCGGAAGCGGCGGAGCTTGGAGAAGGCGCCGTTGCCGCAGTCGATCACCACCGCCCGCCCGTCGGACTCGAGCAGGTAGCCGGAGCAGGCGCCGCCGGCGTCCTCCCACGACGGCGACTTGCCGAGCACCGTAAGCCGCATCGTGCGGCACTTTACTTCGCAAGCCCGGGGCTCGGCGCGCTCGGTCACTCCCTCCCGTGGGGGTCTCGCCGTTCGCTACCGAGGCTGCGGGAACGCGTACGCCGTGCGCGTCCGCTGGGTGCGGAAGACGAAGGAGAGCTGGCGCTCGGGCTTGAGGCCGCGCTCGGCGGGACGGTAGGTGGGGCACGGGCCGGGCAGGTCGAGCGCGCACAGCATGTTCTGCCTGAAGTAGCAGCTCTCGCACGTCGCCTGCTTGGCCTTCGCCATCCTCGTCTCCCTCCGTCGCGTGTCTCCGACCGTGGCGCTGCTCCGGCCGCTCGACCGCCGCCTCTCGGCCGGGGCCATCGTTACCGATCTCGCCCCCGCCCGCGAGGTGGCAGTCCGCAAATCGCGGGCTTTCGGTTTGTGTCCAAATTCCAGGGAGAACCGCGGCGGCGGCGGTCCTCGCCCGCTCCTTGCGGCTTTTCTCGCCACGGCGATCGGCTCGCACGCCGACGCGCGCCGGCTCGCTGCGTGACCGGTGCCTCGTTCCCATCGCGCGCGGCGGGGTACAGGGTGGCGATGGAGCTTGTGACCGGAGCGACCGGCTACGTCGGCGGCCGGCTGGTCGAGCGCCTGAGGCGCGCCGGGCGGCCGGTGCGCGCGCTCGCCCGCGACCCCGCGCGCGTCGAGCAGGCGCCGGGCGTCGAGGTCGCGCGCGGCGACCTCCTCTCCGGCGCGGGCCTCGAGGAGGCGCTCGCCGGCTGCTCGACGGCCTACTACCTCGTGCACTCGATGGAGGCGGGCGACGACGGGTTCGAGAGCCGCGACCGCCTCGCCGCCCGCAACTTCGTGCGCGCGGCGCGGGCCGCCGGGGTCGAGCGGGCGGTGTACCTGGGCGGGATCGTCCCCGTCGACGGTCCGCGCTCGCCCCACCTGCGCTCGCGGCTCGAGGTCGAGGAGATCCTGCTCGAGGGCCTCCCGCGCGCGACCGCCCTGCGCGCGTCGATCGTCATCGGCGCGCACTCGTCGTCGTTTCGCATCCTCGTGCGCCTCGTCGAGCGCCTGCGCGTCCTGCCCTTCCCGGCCTGGCAGTCGCGGCGCACACGCCCGATCTCAGAGCGCGACACGATCGAGTACCTCGCGCTGACCCCCGAGCGTCCGGGCGCCGAGGGACGGTCGCTCGACATCTCGGGTCCGGACACGCTGAGCTACGGGCGCATGATCGAGCGGATCGCCGACCTCATGGGCGTCGGGCGCGTGCCGTTCAGACTGTCGCTGACCCAGACCCCGGCGGCGAGCGCGGTGGTCAGCGCGGTCACCGACCAGCCGCTCGAGCTCGTGCGCCCGCTGATGGAGAGCCTCGAGCACGACCTCCTGCCGCGCAACGACGACGCGCCAGCGATCTACGGGCTGCGACCGCTGTCCTTCGGCCGCGCGGTCGAGCGCGCGCTCGCCGAGTGGGAGCGCACCGAGGAGCTCGCCGCGCGATGAGGGTCGAGCGCGAGATCGACCTCCCGGCCCCCCGCGAGCGGGTCTACGGCCTGCTCATGGACCCGGATCGCCTCGGCGAATGGGTGACGATCCACGAGCGCTTCGACGACGCGCCCGCCGAGCTCTCCCAGGGATCGGAGATGACCCAGCGCCTCAAGGTCGCGGGCCAGCGCTTCACCGTTCACTGGCGGGTCGTCGAGGGCGACCGACCGTCACGGGTGACCTGGGAGGGACGCGGGCCGGCGCGGACGAGCGCCCGCGTCGTCTACGCGCTCGAGGAGCGCGACGGTGGCACGCGCTTCTCCTACCTCAACGAGTACGAGCTGCCCGGCGGGGCCGCCGGGCGGTTCGCCGGGCGCGCGGTGTCGGCGGCGGCGGGGCGCGAGGTCGAGCGCTCGCTCGAGCGCCTCAAGCGGCTGCTCGAGGACTGACGCCCGCGCGGCGCGCGCTCGCCGGCGACGGGCGACCCCCTTCCGCCCCGTCGACCAGCGCCGCGGCTACGGCGTCGCGTAGACGTTGATCTCGAGCCGGGCGCGCGAGCCCCTCAGGCCGATGAGCTCGGTGCCGCCCCGGAGGTACTCGCGCTCGATCCGCTCCCCCGGCTCGAGCGTCGTGTCCTCGAGCGGGTGTCCGACCAGCTTGGTCACCCGCAGCTCGACCGGGCGCCTGGTCTCGTTGACGATCTGCACCGTCGAGTCGAGGCCCACGCTCACCTGCTGCGGCTGGAATCGCCTCGCGGCCACCGTAACCTTCATCGTGCGCAGCTCGTCGACCATGCGATTGTGGACGTCCGGACCCCTGTCCTGGCCGCCCGGGGGATCTCGATCCTTGATCTGCTCGGCCGAGCTGTAGCCGCAACCGGCGAACGCGCTCAGCGCCAGCGCCGCGGCCAACGCCGCCGGTCTCCTCATGTCAGCTCCCCTCGCCCACCTCGGCCAGCTTGTCGACGAGCTCGCGGACCGCGTCGGCCGACTTCCCGAGCTCCTCGCGCTCCTTGTCGTTCAACTCGATCTCCACGATCTCCTCGACCCCCTCCGCGCCGATCCGGATCGGAACGCCGACGAACAAACCATCGATACCGTACT
>DATHAN010000045.1:0-6735 GCA_035296645.1 Thermoleophilaceae bacterium | reverse complement strand
AACCTGTACGGCGCGCTCGTCGCCGGTGGCATCACTGCCATGCTCATGTTCCAGGTCTTCGTCAACGTCGGCATGACGATCGGAATCTTGCCGATCACCGGCGTGCCCCTCCCGCTCGTGAGCTACGGAGGCTCGTCGGTAATCGTCACTTTCCTCGCGATTGGCCTGCTCCTGTCGATCCACGCGCACGCGCGCGCGGCGGAGCTGGCCAAGGCACGCGAGCTAGCAGCTGCATAGGAGATGAACCACACCAGTGAAAAAGCAAGTGCTCGTCGCGGTCGACCGCGGCGAAACCAGAGTCGCCATCCTCGAGGCGGAAGGAGAGCCCGAGGCCCCTGGCGCTGACGGATCCAACAGCTCGGGCGGCGGGCGCCGGCGGCGCGGCCGCGGGCGCGGCCGCTCGGGTGGCGCCGCCGGCGAGTCGGCGAACGCCGGCGGCTGGCGACCGGCCGAGCTGTACGTCGAGCGGCGGGGCCGGCGCTCGATCGTCGGCAACATCTACAAGGGGCGCGTCGACAACGCGCTCCCGGGGCTCGAGGCCGCCTTCGTCGACATCGGGCTCGAGAAGAACGGCTTCCTGCACGTCGACGACATCGTCATGCCCGGGGTCGAGGTCCAGCGCCGCGGGCGCGGGGGAAGCCGGGGCCATAAGATCGCCCAGCTCCTCAAGCCCGGTCAGGAGGTGCTCGTCCAGGTCGTCAAGGACCCGCTCAAGACCAAGGGCGCGCGCGTCACGATGGAGCTGTCGATCGCCGGCCGCTACCTCGTGTACGCGCCGAACGGCGAGGGCGTCGGCGTCTCGCGGCGGCTCGACGACAACGAGCGGGAGCGCCTGCGCAAGGCGGCCAAGGCGCTCGAGGCGGGCCCCGGCGGCGTGATCGTCCGCACCGCGGCGCGCGGCGCCTCGCGCGATGACTTCGAGCGCGAGATCCGCTACCTGCACAAGCTGCACGAGATCCTCGAGCGGCGCGCGCGCGAGAGCGCCGCGCCGGCGATGGTCTTCCAGGAGGCCGACCTGTCGGTGCGCGTCGTGCGCGACATCTTCTCCGGCCAGTTCGAGCGCGCGGTCGTCGACGACGAGGGCCAGCACCACCGCCTCGTCTCCTTCTTCACGCGCACCGCGCCCGAGCTCGTCGGCCGCGTCGAGCTCTATCGCGGGGAGGAGCCGCTGTTCGAGCGCTATGCGATCGAGGCGGCGGTCACCTCGACGCTCTCGCGCCGCGTCGACCTGCCCTCGGGCGGCTATCTGATGATCGACTACGCCGAGGCGATGACGGTGATCGACGTCAACTCGGGCTCGTTCACCGGGCGCGGGAGGGGAGCCCGGCTCGAGGACACGATCACGCGCACGAACCTCGAGGCCGCGGACGAGGTCGTGCGCCAGCTGCGCCTGCGCGACATCGGCGGGATCATCGTCATTGACTTCATCGACATGGCGCGCGCCCGCAACCGCGACCAGGTGCTCAAGACCCTGCGCGCGGCGCTCGACGAGGACCGCACGAAGACCTACGTCGTCGAGATTTCGCCGCTCGGGCTCGTCGAGATGACACGCCAGAATGTGACCGAGGGCGTCCGCGAGATCCTCACCAAGACCTGCCCGACGTGCGAGGGAGAGGGCGTCGTCCTCTCCGAGGAGTCGGTCGCCCTGGACGTCGAGCGGCGCCTGCGCGAGCTCGTGGCCGAGCGCCCGAAGCCCGAGGCGTTCCTCGTCCAGGTCCACCCGAGCGTGGCGAGCACGCTCATGCGCGGGCCCGGCGTCCCCCCGCTGATCGAGCTCGAGCGGGAGGTCGCGCGCCATTTCCACTTCGAGGGCTCGGAGTGGCTGCCGATCGACCACTTCGAGGTCATGCTCGAGGGCTCGCGCGAGGAGGTCGAGCAGCGCGCGCTGCCCTTCCAGACCGGCCAGGAGGTGCTCGTGACGATCGAGGAGCCGCACATGTACAACGAGGAAGACGCGGTGGCCAAGGTCGATGGGTACGTGGTCTCGGTGAGCGGGGCGGCCAAGCTGATCGGCGAGCAGCGGCTCGTGCGCATCGAGCGCGTCGGCCGAGCGGCGGCCGACGCCTCGCTCGTCGAGGCGGACGGAGGCGGCCCCCCGGAGGACGAGCGCGAAGAGGATCGCGCCGCGCGGCGGCGGCGACGGAGCCGGGGGCGCGGGCGCTCGCACGCCGACGCGGTGGCTGAGGGGGCGGACTAGGCGACCGCCAGACTGAGCGCCAGGACGGGCCCGCGGCGTCGCTAGACTCGCCGCTCGCCGCACCTCGGGCGCCGCTCATGCTCATGTACGCGATCGTCAAAGTCGGAGGCCGCCAATACCGCGTCGAGGAGGGTGACTCTCTGCTCGTCGATCGCATGCGCGAGCACGAGGGGGCCAAGGTCGAGCTCCGGCCCGTCCTCTTGCGCGACGACGACGCCGTCCTCGACCCGGGCGAGCTCGCCAAGGTCAAGGTCGAGGCCGTGGTGCAGGGCCACGAGCGCGGCGAGAAGATCCATGTGCTCAAGTTCAAGCCCAAGCGCGGCTACAAGCGGCGGATGGGGCATCGCTCGGAGCTCACGCGGCTCGAGATCAAGGAGATCAAGATGATGTCGCGCAAGCGCACGGCCAAGGGAGCGAAGGAGGCCCGAGATCGCGCATAAGAAGGGACTCGGATCGAGCCGCAACGGGCGCGACTCGCAGGCTCAGCGTTTGGGGGTAAAGGTCTTCGCGGGCCAGCGGGTCACCGGCGGCGAGATCATCGTGCGCCAGCGCGGTACGCGCTTCCGGCCGGGCGACGGCGCGGGAATCGGCAAGGACGACACGATCTACGCCGCTCGCGCGGGCACGGTCGAGTTCAAGACCGGCCGGCGCGGACGCCTGATCTCGGTTCTGCCGGCGGACTAGCGAGGCCGAGGCCGCCGCGCCGCGAGCGGGCGGCGCCGCGAGCGATCAGGTGTGCGCGACGATCCGCGCCGGCTCGCACCGGCGCCGGCGCTGCTCGTGCGCGGGCGAGCCGAGCAGCTCGTCACTACGATCGCCCGCGTGCTCCACGACCGCGCGAGGATTCACGTGCAGGCGGGCGCGGGCGGTGACGGGTCGGTGTCCTTCCGGCGCGAGGCGCACGTCCCGCGCGGCGGCCCCGATGGGGGGGACGGCGGGCGGGGGGCCGATGTCGTCGTGGTCTGCGACGGGTCGCTGCGCGACCTCGGCGCCTTCCGCCGCCGCGCCCACTTCAAGGCGGGGCGCGGTGGCCACGGGGAGGGCGGCGGCCGCCACGGCGCGAGCCCGCCGGCGCTCGAGGTCCCCGTACCGCCCGGGACGGTGGTCGAGGACCCTCTCCACGAGACGACCTACGACCTGCGCGGCGAGGGCCAGCGGGCGATCGTGGCGCGGGGCGGGATCGGGGGCCGGGGGAACCGTCACTTCGGCAGTCCGACCCGTCAGGCCCCACGCTTCGCCGAGCGCGGCCTCCAGGGCGAGGAGGCGTGGATCGATCTGCGGCTCAAGCTGCTCGCCGACGCGGGCCTCGTCGGGCTTCCGAACGCGGGCAAGTCCTCACTGCTCGCGCGGCTCACGCGCGCCCACCCGCGCGTGGCCGAGTACCCATTCACGACGCTCGAGCCGGTGCTCGGGGTGCTCGAGGGCGGGGATCGGCAGCTGGTGCTCGCCGACATCCCGGGCCTGATCGAGGGAGCGCACGAGGGCGCCGGGCTCGGCCACGACTTCCTCGCCCACATCGAGCGCACGCGGCTGCTCGTCCACGTCCTCGACCTCGCCCCGCTCGACGGGTCCGACCCGGTGGCCAACCACGCCACGGTCGAGGCCGAGCTCGCCGGGCACGGGGCCGGCCTCGTCGACCTGCCGCGCACCCTGTGCCTGTCGAAGGCCGACCTCGTGCCCGCGGAGGCGGCGGACGGAGCCGCGGTCGAGTGGCGCGAGCGATTCGGCGACGCGGTGCGCGAGGTGGTCGTGACCTCCGCGGCCACCGGCCAGGGCCTGGAGGCGCTACGCGCGGCGATCCTCGATCTGGTGCCGGCCGAGGCGCCGCCGACCCTCGCCGACGCCGAGGGGGCAGTGGCGGTGCACCGCGTGTATCGGCCGGGGGAGGGCGACGCGTTCCGGGTCGACCGGGCCGGCCCGAACGCCTTCCGCGTCTCCGGCGAGGGGGTAGAGCGCCTCGTCGCCCGCCACGACCTCGAGAACCCCGATGCGCTCCGCTACCTCGAGGAGCGCATGCGCGGCATGGGTGTGATCCGCGCGCTCGAGGCCGCCGGCTTCGAGCCCGGCGACGACGTCGAGATCGCCGGGACGGTGTTCGAGCTCGACCCGGGGGCGCCGCTGCGGTAGCGAAGTCCGGTCCTCGCGTCGGCACGTGCACCCGTCACCCCCACGCCATTCGCGGCGGCCTGGGTCGGCGCTGCGAGGCGGCCTAACCTTCCCGGCGTGAGCAGCGTCGTCGTCAAGCTCGGCTCGAGCGTCGTCGCCGAGGCGGACGGCCGCCTGCGGCTCAAGGTCATCGAGCGCATCTGCGGCGAGGTCGCCGAGCTGCACGCCGCGGGCGACGCGCCGGTGATCGTCACCTCGGGCGCGATCGCGCGCGGAATGGGCGAGCTCGAGCTCGCCGTGCGCCCCCGCGCGATGGACGAGCTCCAGGCGGCCTCGGCGGTCGGGCAGGGGAAGCTCTACCGGATCTACGACGAGCTGCTCCAGGCTCGCGGGGTCGCCAGTGCGCAGATCCTCCTCACCTTCTTCGACATGTCGGCGCGGACTCACTACCTGAACGCGCGGGCGACGCTGCGGCGGCTGCTCGACTGGCGCGTGGTGCCGGTGATCAACGAGAACGACACCACCGCGACCGACGAGATCTCGTTCGGCGACAACGACTTCCTCGCCGCGCAGGTGGGGATCCAGCTCGGAGCCGAAGTCCTCCTCCTGCTCACCGACACCGCGGGCCTCCACACCGCCGACCCGCGGCGCGACGCCACCGCCCGCCTCGTCCCCGAGGTACGCGACTTCTCTGCGCTCGACGAGCTCCAGATCGGCGCCGCGAGCTCGCCGCTCGGGTCGGGCGGGATGCGCTCGAAGACCGTCGCCGCCGAGATGGCGACCGCGGCCGGGATCCCCACGGTGATCCTCAACGGCCTGCGCCCGGGTGCGCTCCTCGCCGCCCGCCACGGCGAGCCGACCGGGACGCGCTTCCATCCCCAGGCCACGCGCGTCTCGAGCTTCAAGCTGTGGCTCAAGTACGCCAAGCCGAGCCACGGGCGGCTCTTGGTCGACGACGGGGCGGAGCGCGCTCTGCGCGAGCGCGGGACGAGCCTGCTGCCGGTCGGCGTGCGCGAGGTGGAGGGCGAGTTCTCGGCCGGCGACGCCGTCGTCGTCGCGACCGACGGCGAGCGGCCGATCGGCAAGGGCATCGTCAACTACTCCTCGGGTGAGCTGCGGCGGATCAAGGGGCTCAAGACCGGCGAGGTGCAGGCGATCGTGCCGCGCGCGAGCGCCGAGGCGGTGCATCGCGATTACTTCGTGCTCGAGTGAGGGCGGCCGGATACCCTGGACGCATGACGATCGGCACCGAGTCCGTCGCCGAAACCTGCGCGCAGGCCAAGCGCGCGTCGCGCCAGCTCGCCCAGGTCGACACGGCGACCAAGGACGCGGCGCTGCACGCCATGGCCGAGGCGCTCGAGGAGCGCTCGGGCGAGATCCTCGAGGCGAACGCCCGCGACGTCGAGGCGGGCCGGGACGCCGGCCTCGACAGCCCGCTCATCGACCGGCTGTCGCTCACCCCGGCGCGCCTCGCGGCCATGGCGAGCGGCGTCCGCGACATCGCCGCGCTCCCCGACCCGGTCGGCGAGGTGATCGAGGGGCGTCGCCTGCCGAACGGCCTCGACCTCCGCAAGCAGCGCGTGCCGCTCGGCGTCGTCGCCGTCGTCTACGAGGCGCGCCCGAACGTGACGATCGACTGCTCTGCGCTGTGCCTGAAGTCCGGGAACGCGATCGTGCTGCGGGGGTCCTCGAGCGCCTCCCACTCGAACGCCGTGCTCGGCGAGGTTGCCGCCGAGGCGGCGGCGGAGGCCGGACTCCCCGACGGCGCCGTGTCACTCGTGGCGGGCGGTGGACGCGACGAGCTCGGCGAGATCGCCACCCGCTCGGAGTCGGTCGACCTGATCATTCCTCGCGGGGGGGAGGGGCTCAAGGCCGCGCTGTCGCAGGTCGCCACCGTGCCGATCATCTACGCCGCCGCCGGCAACTGCCATGTGTACGTCGACGCGAGCGCCGATCCCGACGAGGCGCTCGTGATCGCCCTCAACGCGAAGCTCGGGCGCCCCGGCACCTGCAACGCGGCCGAGACGCTGCTCGTGCACGCCGACGCCGCGCCCGCCTTCCTCCCGCGTACGCTCGCCGACCTGCGCGCCGCCGGCGTCGAGGTGCGCGCCGACGCGCGCACGCGCGCGCTCGCCGGCGAGGGCGCCGACGACCTGCGCGAGGCGACCGACGACGACTACGCGACCGAGTTCCTCGCGCTCGTGCTCGCCGTGCACGTGGTCGACTCGCTCGACGAGGCGATCGAGCACGTCAACCTCCACGGGAGCGGCCACTCCGAGGCGATCGTCACATCGTCGGTCGACGCCGCGCGCGCGTTCACCGACGGCGTCGACGCGGCGTGCGTGTACGTCAATGCCTCGACGCGCTTCACCGACGGCGGCGAGTTCGGGATGGGGGCGGAGATCGGCAACTCGACGCAGAAGCTCCACGTG
>DATHAN010000044.1:0-2951 GCA_035296645.1 Thermoleophilaceae bacterium | reverse complement strand
CGGGAGCGCAACGACGAGGGCCGTCTCGAGCAGGAAGCGGGGAGCACCCTGATTCTGCGGAAATGACGAGCGTCCGTGCAAGACGGGAAGTTGCGCTCCCGGACCTTCTGACCACGCCGGCGGTCACGCCCACGGCGGAGTACTAAGCGAGAGGTGAGGGGTCGTCCAGGTGGCCTGGCTCGCGCGCACATGTGCGGTGTGTGTACACGTGCCCGCGCAGAAATCGGGCGCGAGTTCGGATCGGGGCGGACGACTGCGTCTTGTCCGGATGGGCGCCCGTAAGGGGTTCCCGCTACGCGACGGTGTCGGAGCTGGATGAGTGATTCCATGTCGAGAAGCCCTGACCGGCTCCGCTCACAAGCTGAAGGGCCACGACGGGCGCGGCCCACGACACCAGGAGACCACCATGCCCAAGTACCTGCTCCTCAAGCACTACCGCGGCGGACCGGAGCCGCACCATCCCTTCCCCCCGATGGACCAGTGGGCCCCCGAGGACGTGGAGGCGCACATGGCCTTCCTCAGGCACGTCAGCGACTTGCTCGAGGAGAACGGCGAGTACGTCGGCGCGCAGGCGCTCACGCCGGCGCGCACGTGGGTGCGCTACGGCGGCCCGGACGCGGCGCCGGTCACCACCGACGGCCCACTGCCCGAGACCAGCGATCTCGTGGCGGGCTGGTACATGATCGACGTCGAGTCGCACGAGCGCGCGATCGAGCTCGCGGCGTACGTGTCCTCCGAGCCCGGCCCGGGAGGGGAGCCGCTGTACGAGTGGATCGACGTGCGCGAGATCATGTCCGGGGCGTCCTCGGGCGACTGAGCCGGCGTGCTCGACGAGCCGACGCGACGGCTGGACGAGGGCGTGCTGCGCGCCCTCGTCCCTCGCGTGCTCGCGGACCTGGTCCGGCGGGGCGAGGACTTCGACGCCGCCGAGGACGCGCTGCAGGAGGCGCTGCTGGAGGCGCTGCGGGTCTGGCCCGAGCACCCGCCCCGCGACCCTCGCGCGTGGCTGGCGGCGGTCGCGACCCGCCGGCTCGTCGACGCCCGCCGCAGCGAGGCCGCCCGTTACCGCCGCGAGGAGGTGACGTACGCCGAGCGGCGGCCGGCCTCCGCCGAGGAAGGCGACGACACGCTCTTCCTCCTCTTCTGCTGTTGCCACCCCGACCTCGCGCCCGCCTCGCAGGTGGCGCTGACCTTGCGCGCCGTCGGCGGCCTCACCACTCGCGAGATCGCAGACGCCTTCTACGTGCCCGAGGCGACGATGGCGCAGCGGATCAGCCGGGCCAAGCGCGCCCTGCAGGGGCGCCGCCTCGACGAGCCCGGCGACCTCGCCGTCGTGCTGCGCGTGCTCTACCTCGTCTACACCGTCGGCCACGCGGGCCGGTTGGACCTGGCCGGCGAGGCGATCCGGCTCGCCCGCCAGCTCACCCTCGCAACCGAGGAGCCGGAGGCGCGTGGGCTGCTCGCACTGATGCTCCTCAACCACGCCCGCCTCCCGGCGCGCTTCGACGCCGAGGGGCGGATCGTCACGCTCGACCTACAGGACCGCGGCGTGTGGGACGCCCGCGAGATTGCGGAGGGCGTGCGCGTCCTCCAGTCGGCGCTGGCCGTTCAGCGCCCCGGCCGCTACCAGATCGAGGCCGCCATCGCCGCCCTGCACGACGACGCGGCAAGCGCCGAGGAGACCGACTGGCCGCAGATCCTCGCCTGGTACGACGACCTCGTCGCGCTCAGCGACGACCCCGTGCGCCAGGACCCCGCCGCCGTGCTCGGCCGCGCCGTCGCGGTCGGCCACGCCCTCGGCGCTACGGCCGGGCTGCGCGAGACCGACCGGCTGCGCGAGGTGCTCGCCGAGCGGCACCGGTGGCACGCCGTCCGCGGCCACCTGCACGAGCTCAGCGGCGACCTCCCTGCCGCCGCCGCGGCGTACGCCGATGCCGCCCGTCGGGCGACGAACGTCGCCGAGCGCGACCACCTGGTCCGTCAGGCGGCCCGCGCGGGCCACGGAGCTAATTAGGAACAGTCGGCTCACTGAAGAGCTGGGTGGCGTCATCCGGGAGCGCTTGACATGGCCACCCCGAATTGGTCAAATGTCTAAGGCGTATGTCTAAGACCGCAGCTCGCCCAGGCTACGAGACCGAGCAGGCCCTCCTCGACGCGGCCGAACGGCTGCTTGTCGAGGTCGGCGCAGCCGGGATTACGACACGGCGCGTGGCGGAGGCGGCCGGCGCGAACCATGGCCTCGTCCACTACTACTTCGGGTCCGTGGAGCAGCTGCTCGTGCGAGTGCTCGAGCGCTTCACCGAGCGGCTGATCGAGCGGCAGCGGCAGCTGTACGCGACCGACGTTCCCTTTCTCGAGAAGTGGCGGACGGCGATGGCGTACCTCGAGGAGGATCGTCCGTACCAGAAGATCTGGTTCGAGCTGCAGGCCATGTCCTGGAACCGACCCGAGCTCCGAGAGCGGCTCGTACGCGTGCACTCGGAGTGGCGCGCCGTGCTCAGCGAGGCCTTTGCGCGCGCCCGCGACGAACTCGGCCTCGACGTGCCGCTCGAGGCGCTGGTCTCGCTCGTCTACACGTTCAACGAAGGGATCATCCTCGACCGGCTCTCGGGCATCGAGGCGGAGCACCGGGTGCTCCTCGAGTGGATCGACTCCTGGCTCGAGAGGAGGTTGCCATGACGGTCGGGCTGGAGCGCCCGGCGGCGCGGGAGCAGACGAGGGCGCGCTATCCCGACGAGGAGGGTTACGTCGAACGCGACGGCGTCGGCCTCTTCTACGAGGTCTACGGCTCGGGCAACGACCCGACCGTATTCCTCCTGCCGACCTGGTCGATCATCCACTCGCGGCACTGGAAGATGCAGATCCCCTATCTCGCACGGCACTGCCGCGTCCTCACGTTCGACGGGCGCGGGAACGGCCGCTCGGCCCGCCCGGCCGAGCCCGACGCCTAT
>DATHAN010000043.1:0-3445 GCA_035296645.1 Thermoleophilaceae bacterium | reverse complement strand
ACGACGCCATCGAGCCGTCGACCTGGGGCAGGTCGCCCTCGGTCAGCGAGTCGAGCGGCTCCGCGAGCGGGATCGCCGCGCGCGAGAACTCGAGCACCTCGCGCTTGAGCTTGAAGATGCGCTCTGCCGGGTTGTCGCGCGACGGCGAGAAGACGTCGGCCTCGACCTCCTCGATGTCCTCCTCGAGCGCCTGGGCCACGGGCAGGTAGTCGTCGACCACGCGGTCGATGACGGCGTGGAGCACCGCGTCGGGGCCGGCGCGCAGGCGCTCGGGCTCGCCCTCGACCCTCCGGCGGACGTCCCCGAGCGAGCTCGCCTCGCCGTGCCGGACCGAGACGATGAAGCCGTCGCCGACGAACAGGAGGATCTCGCCCGTCTCGATCGCCTCGCTCCCGTCGTGGTAGCGGACCGGCTTGAGGACGAGCAGCAGGGTGTCGTCGTAGACCTCGAGCTTCGGGCGCTGATGGGCCTTGACCGCGTCCTCGACGGCGAGCTCGTGCAGGTCGAACTCCCGGCGCACCGAGTCGAGCTCGCGCTCGCTAGGCTCGTACAGGCCGATCCACACGAACGCGCCGTCCTGGTGGGCGGCCTCGAAGGCGTCCTCGAGGCGGAGCTCGCCGTCGCGGCGGTGGCCGCCCTCGTATACCGCGCAATCGACGATCACGGGTGTAGATTCTCGCGCAGGCGGCGAGCGAGGTCGAGCGCCTGCGCGCGATCGCCCGCCTCGCCGGCGAAGCGCGCCTCGGACAGGGCCTCGAGCAGGCGACCGAGCTGCGGGCCGGGCTCGAGCTCGAGCTCGGCGGCGAGTTCGTCGCCGCGTACGGGCGGGCGCGGAGGGCCGCCGGCCGCGCGCCACGCGAGCGCCTCGGGCAAGAGCTCGCGCGCGAGCTCGAGGTGGGCGGCGATCGCACCCTCGTAGCCGCGCCCGCGCGTGGCCAGCCGGTCGGCGCACGAGAGGACGGTCACCTCGACCTCGACCGGCTCGCACGCGCGCAGGTAGCGGTAGACCGCGCGGCGCGAGAGCGGCCGCTCGTGCACGAGGAACCCGAGAGCGAGATGGTGGGCGGCGAGCCCGGCGAGGAACGAGCGCAGCCGCTCGCTCGTTCGCAGCCGGCGGCAGACATCGACGACCATCTTCGCGCCCAGTCGGTCGTGGCCGAGGAAGGTGACCCGTCCGTCGGCCCGGGTCCCGCGCGCCGCCGGCTTGCCGACGTCGTGCAGCAGCGCACCGAGGCGCAGCGCCTGCCCGCGGGACAGCTCGTCGCCCAGCGGCTCAGCCAGCACCTCGCGCAGGCGGGCGGCGGTATCGGCCTCGAACACCTCCTCGAGGCTGCCCTCGAGCTCGACCTGGCGGCGCAGGACGTCGAGCGTGTGGGCGCGGACGTCGAGATGGTGGAAATGGCTCTGCTCCACCCCGCGCAGAGCCTCGACCTCGGGGAGGACCGCGCCGAGCAGGCCGAGCCGGTCGGCGAGCTCCACGCCCTCGACCGCGCGGTCGGCGACGACGATCCGCCGGAGCTCGGCGAACACTCGCTCGGGCGAGGCGTCCGCGACCCGGGCGGCGGCGGCGCGGGTCAGTCGCTCGGTGCGAACGTCGGGAGCGAGCGGCAGCTCGGTGGCGAGGCGGGCGAGACGCAGCGGGCGCAGGGGGTCGTCGGCGTAGGCCGAGGACTCGACGCTGTCGCCGCCCAGTACGGACAGGCGCCCGCGCTCGACGTCGGCGAGGCCGCCATGCGGGTCGACCGGCGGGCCGCCGCCGAGCGGCACGGCCACCGCGTTGACCGTGAAGTCGCGCGCGGCGAGGTCGGCCTCGATCGACCCTCCCCGGAGCGTGGCCACGTCGCACACCCAACCCTCGCCTCGGGCGAGCGCGCGCCATGCACCGAAGGCCTCCGACAGCGGGAAGACCGGGCCGCGCATGTGTCGCGCAACCGCTCGCGCGGCGTGCTCCGGATCGCCGGCCACCACCAGGTCGACGTCGCGCAGCGGCCGATCGAGGGCGGCGTCGCGCACCGTGCCGCCGACGATCCACGCGTGCGGTACGTCGTCTCCCGCCGTCGCGAGCGCCTCGCGAACGACCCGCACCGCGCGTTCGGCAGCCAGCCGCTGCCCGAGATCGCTCACGGGCCCGCGTAGCGTCGGGGGACGCGCGGGAGCAGACCGCACGTGACCTCGTAGTTGATCGTGTCCAGCACCCGCGCGACCTCCTCGCACAGGATCCGCTCGCCGCCCTGGCGGCCGATCAGGGTCACGAGGTCACCGACCTCCGCGTCCGGCGGCCCGTCCGCCGAACCGAGCTCGACCGCCACGTTGTCCATGCTCACGGTTCCCGCGAGGCGCCGGCGCCGGCCCCGTACGAGCACCTCGCCGCGGTTCGAGAGCGCGCGGCGCCAGCCGTCGCCGTAGCCGATCGGGACGATGCCGACCCACATCGGCCGCTCGGCGCGCCATGTCCGGCCGTAGCCCGCGCTCCAGCCCGTCTCGAACCGCTTGACCGCCGCGAGCTGAGACTCGAGCGCCAACGCCGGCTCGAGGCGACGCGGCGCGGGGTCCTCGCCGAACGGGTCGAGCCCGTAGACGGCGATCCCGCACCGGACCATGTCGAAGTGCGCGGCGGGGTCGCGCAGGGTCGCCGCGCTGTTGGCCGCGTGGGCGATCACCTCCGGGTGTGCCTGCTTCGTCTCCGTGACGAACCCGCGGAAGCGCTCGAGCTGGGACGGAAAGTGGTCGTCGGCGAGCTCGTCGGCGGTGGCGAAGTGGGTCATGAGGCCGACGAGCTCGAGCCGCTCGTCGCTCGCCACGAGCTCGCACACCGCCCGCGCCTCGGCGGGGTCGGCGGTGCCCAGCCGGCCCATGCCGGTGTCGAGCTTCACGTGCACGCGCGCCCGCGCGCCGGTGGCGGCGGCGTGCTCGGCGACCGCGCGGGCGAACTCGGCGCACCAGGCGACGATGTCGGCGTCCACCGCGACCGCCGCGCGCGCCTCCGCCCGGGTCAGCGGGCCCTGGACGAGGATCGGAGCTGCGACCCCGGCCTCGCGCAGCGAGATCGCCTCGTCCGCGGTAGCCACCGCCAGCCAGCTCGCGCCCCCCGCGAGCGCGGCGCGGGCGCACGCGACCATGCCGTGGCCGTAGCCGTTCGCCTTGACCGCGACGCACAGCTCGGCGCCGCCCGTGAGCTCCGAGAGCAGCCGGCGC
The DNA here is from genome assembly GCA_035296645.1 of Thermoleophilaceae bacterium. Taxonomy (GTDB): domain Bacteria; phylum Actinomycetota; class Thermoleophilia; order Solirubrobacterales; family Thermoleophilaceae; genus JACCUC01. Next base: position 250 of record DATHAN010000043.1, on the reverse strand, counting down.
GCGTTGCGCTCGATCGCGCCGAGATCGACCCGGGCGACCGCACGCTCTGCGCCTCGGTCGGGCTCGGCCCGGCCGGGATCGTGTGTCGTCGTCACGGTGTCGCCTCGGGCGCGCGCCGTCGCCATCGTCGCTCTGCGCCGCGCGCGGTCACCCCGCCCGGCCGCTGGCCACCTCTACCGGGCCAGCGCGCCGAGCACATCGGCGCGGCTCACGACTCCGACGAGCCGCCCGTCCTCGACGACCGGCAGGC
>DATHAN010000042.1:0-16483 GCA_035296645.1 Thermoleophilaceae bacterium | reverse complement strand
GCGCGCGAGGTGCTGATCGTCGGCGCCGGCGGCGGAGGCCAGTCGGTGGCGTTCGAGCTGCGCCGCAATCCCGAGCTCCGCACTCAGGCGATCGGCTTCGTCGACGACGACCCGCGCAAGCAGGGCGTGCGCGTGGCCGGGATCAAGGTGCTCGGCACCACCGACGACCTCCCGCGCATCCTCGACGAGGCCGAGCCGCACGAGGTGATCATTGCCATTCCCTCGGCCCCGGGAGTCCTGCGCCAGAAGGTGGTCACGGCCTGCCGGCCGCGCGGGATACCCGTGCGCACGCTGCCCACCGTGTTCGAGCTGCTGTCGGGCGGCGTCGACCTCATGCGCCAGGTCCGCGAGGTCCGGGTCGAGGACGTGCTCGGGCGCGAGCCCGTGCGCGCGGAGGTCGACCGCAGCGGTGCCTACCTCGCCGGGCGGACCGTGCTCGTCACGGGCGCCGGCGGCTCGATCGGCTCCGAGCTGTGTCGCCAGATCGCGCGCGTCGGGCCGAAGCGGCTGGTGCTCGTGGAGAACGCCGAGGCCGGGCTGTTCGAGATCTGCCGCGAGCTCGGCGAGGAGCGCCACTTCCACCGGGTCGCCCCGGTGCTCGCCGACTGCCGCGACGCGACGCGCATCCGCGAGGTGTTCGCCGAGCACCGGCCGGAGGTCGTGTTCCACGCCGCCGCCTACAAGCACGTGCCGCTCATGGAGGACAACCCGGTCGAGGCCGTCCGCAACAACGCCGTGGCCACGCGCATCGTCGCGGCAGCGGCCGGGGAGTCGCTCGTCGAGCGCTTCGTGCTCGTCTCGACCGACAAGGCGGTCAACCCCGAGACCGCGATGGGCGCCTCCAAGGCGCTTTCCGAGTGGGCGGTCGAGTCGGCGCAGCACCGCTTCCCGGGCACGCGCTTCGCCACCGTTCGCTTCGGCAACGTGCTCGGCTCCTCGGGCTCGGTCGTGCCGATCTTCACCCGGCAGATCGCCGCTGGCGGGCCGGTGACCGTGACCGATCCCAAGATGACGCGGTACTTCATGACGATCCCCGAGGCGGTCCAGCTCATCATCCGCTCGGGCGACCTCGGCCGCGGCGGCGAAGTCTTCGTGCTGGAGATGGGCCAGCCGGTGCGCATCCTCGAGCTCGCCGAGAACATGATTCGCCTGTCGGGCCGCGAGCCCGGGACGGAGATAGCGATCGAGATTACGGGGCGTCGGCCGGGCGAGAAGCTCCACGAGGACCTCTTCAACCCCGGCGAGCTCCCGCGCCCGACCGAGGCCGACAGGATCGTCGCCGCCGAGCGCGCGCCGCTCGGGCCCGAGTGGGTGGAGGAGGCGTTCGCGCGCGTCGAGAGCCTGGTGTACGAAGGCGATCCGTCGGGGATCGCGGAGGCGGTCGCGGCGCTGTCGCGCGAGCGGGAGGAGCTCGCCGGGGCGCCGGCCAGCGCGCGCGGGGGTGCGGACCGCGCGGCGCTCGTCGACCCCGCGCCGGCCGGCGCACCACCGGGAGGCGGCGACGCCGGTCCCTCGCCGGAGACCGCCTGAGGCGCAAGTAAGGTTGGGAACCGTGGATGTGATCCAGCAGATCGGTGCGTACGCCGGCTTTGCGGCGGTGATCGGGCTCGCCGTGCTGAGCGCCCTGTACTTCTCGCAGGCGCGCGACGTGCGCCGGTTGCGCGAGTGGGCGAGCCGGTCGCCGGACCGGCCCGCGACCGCGCGCTCGCCGGACCGGCCCGCGCCGGCGCGTGCACCGGCGGCGGCGACCGACGCGCGGGCGCCCGCAGGGGACGCGCGGGCCGCCGGCGCCCGGGAGGCGGCCGCGCCCGTGGCCAGCGCCGCGGGCGCCGGCGCAGCCACCGGCACGGCCGGGGACCATCAGACCGGAGCACCCGCGGTGACCGCCCTGCGACCGAGCGCTCCGCCGCCGCCCTCGACGCAGGTCGCCGGCCGTGGCGACGCGCGGCCGGTCCACGCGGCCCCGGGCGGGGGCGGTGCGGTGCGGAGCGGGACCCCGCCCCCGGGCCGGCCCACTCGGCCGCCTGAGGCGCCCGCCGCGCGTGGGCTCAACGGGCGTCCGCCCGAGCGGTCGAGCCTTCCGTATGTCGCGCTCGCGGTGGTCGGGCTGCTGATCGTGTTGGGGGCGGGCGCGTTCGCCCTCGGCCTAATCGGCGGGCGATCGGACCCCGCCCCCGGCGGCTCGACCGCCTCCCAGGAGTCCGCCGACGACCGCGGCGGCACCGCACTCGCGCCGGGACAGGTCACCTTCTCGGTCCTCAACGGAACGAGCGTGGACGGGCTCGGCCGGCAGGTCGCCGACGAGCTCGAGGCGGCCGGCTACCGCCGCGGGAACGTGACGAACGCCGGCGCGCAGCGCTCGACCTCCGTCGTCATGTACGCACAGGGGGCGCGGGCAAACGCACGTGCCGTCGCCAAGCGGCTGAACATCCGCGACACGGAGCCCGAGGACTCGGGCAGCCAGACCCTCGCCGGCGACGCCACGGTGATCGTCGTGGTGGGTGCCGACCGGACGCAGTAGGCATGCCCCAGGGACTCGGCGCCGTCCCGGCGACGGCGACGCCGGGCTCGACCGAGACGGGCGGCGGCGACCGGCGGGCGCTCGTGCTCTCGCTCGCCACGCTCCTGCTCATCGCAGGGGCGAGCGTCGGGTTTCTGCGCGCGCAGGAGCTCAAGCTCGAGCGCTCACCGTTCGTCCGACCGCGAATCGAGCGCGCGTTCTCGCCGGCGTCGGGCCGGAGCACGAAGGCGACCGCGACGCTCGCCTTCACGGTCACTGCGCCGGTCCGCGTCGATGCCGAGATCGCCGACGCCGCGGGCCGCCCCGTGCGCATGCTCGCGCGCGACGCGCGCTGGTCGCCGGGTCGCCGGACGCTCCAGTGGGACGGCCGCGACGCGCGGGGCCGGATCGTCCCCGACGGCGACTACCGCCTGCGCCTGACCCTGCTCGGCACGAGGCGGGATCTCGTGGTGCCCACCCCTGTGCGCGTCGACACGAGCCCGCCGCGCGCCGCGCTCGCCGGCGTCTCGCCGCGCACGCTCACCCTCGGCCGCGCGGAGCGGCCGCCGGCACGGGCGATCGACGTCCGCTACCTCGCGAGCGAGTCCGCCCGCCCGCTGCTGCTCATCGACGGCCGCACGGCCACCCGTCGCGGCGTGCGCCCGCCCGGGCAATCGGTGCTCGAGTGGAACGGTGAGGCCCGGGGGCGCCGCGTGGCACCGGGCGCGCACGTGCTCGCCGTGCGGCTCCGCGACCGCGCGGGCAACCTAGGGCCGCCCTCGAGCGGCGCCCGCGTGCGCGTGCTCGCCGCTCGCCGCGAGCGGCGCTGAGTCGCGGGTCTTCTCGTCGGACCCGGCTTCGCTCCGCGCGCCGGGACCACGCTCACCGAGCGCGAGCAACCCGCCGGCGATCGATGCCGCGAGCGGCCAGACGAGGTAGGAGGTCTGGAACACCCGCCCGATGAAGAACAGCACGAAGATCGAGACGGCGAAGCCCGCGAGCGCCGTCCATGCGACCGGCGAGCGGAGCTGGCGCCACACGAGCAGCGCCGTGAGCGGCAGCCACACGAAGAGGGCGAGGAGGGCGAACGGATACGGGTCGAAGCGGTCGCGGATCGCCCCGAGCTCGACGAGGATCCCGGCGAGTCCGTAGCCGATGATCCGGTACGTCGCGCCTCCGTAGGCGATCGTGTCCGCGATCAGCGCGCTCGCTCCGGCGACGAGGAACGGCAGGAACCCGACCGCGAGCACGCCTCCGAACGCGACCGCGGCTCGCCGCCGGTCCGGGCGCGCCGCGCGCCGGACGAGGACCGCGACGAAGAACGGGACCGCGACGACCGCGAACTGCTTGAGCAGGACGGCGAGCGCGAGCGCCGCCGCCGCCGTTGCGAAACGCCGGCGGGCCAGCAGCGCGAAGGCGAGTACGAAGGCGAGCAGCGCGGGCGCGTCGGCGATCCCGAACCAGGCGGCGCGGACCGCGAGCGGGCTGGCGGCGAGCGCCGCACCGAGCGCGAGCCGCGGGCCGGGCAGGCCGGGGAAGAGCAACGCCGCCGGAAGCAGCGCGAGCGTGGCGAGCGCGACGAGGAAGCGGTAGTCGTCGAACGGGCCCGGCAGGAGGCCCCAGGCGGCCGCGGTGAGCGGAGTGGCGGGGAAGTACGCGAGATGGCGCAGGGCCACCTGCGAGCTCCGCGTCGCCCGGGTGACCGAGCCGTCGAGGCTGTAGAAGCGCTCGAGCCCCGAGCGGGTGTAGTCGGCTCCGTACGGATTCTCGCCGCCGCGGAGCATGTCGCCGGCGATCTCGATCTGATAGGTCGAGTCGTTGACGTGGAACCATGGGGCGGTCGCCTCGCGCAGGCCGGCCTGGAGGAACACGCCCGGGAGGACGAGCAGCGCGACGACCCCCGCGGTAACCGGGACCGCGAGCGAGCGGCGCAGGCCGCCGGTCGCCAGGGCCAGCGCCGCCGCCAGCGCGACCAGCAGCCCCGCGACGGTCGCGGCGGCGCGCGGGAAGCCCGGCCCCCACTCCCCGCCGCTCGCCCGCACGACCGCACCGAGCGGGCCGCGCGGCTCGGCCGGCGGCGGCCGGAACGGCCACGGGTCCGACGCGAGCTCTGGGACGTTGACGGCGACGACCGCGCCGAGCGCGGCGAGGAGGAGCATGGCCTCGCCGCGCGAGAGCGCTCGCCGCTCGCTCGCCGATGTGCGGTCGCCCGGGGTCGCGGGCTCGGTCGCCGTCTCGAACTCCACGGTCAGCGAGCGACCGGCTCGGCCGGCCCTGCGGCGCCGGTCGGGGCGGGCGAGACCGCCTGCTCGCGGCGCCCCACGGGCGCGGCACTCGCTACGGCGGCGCCGACCGCGAGCACCCCCCAGGTGATCGGGTTGTCGAAGAAGCCGTCGTAGAAGAGCGAGTGGACGAACAGCGCGAGCAGGACGGCGGCGAGCCCGAGCGCCAGCGGTGGATCGCGCCGGCGCGCGCTCGCCAGCACGCTCACCGTCCCGACGAGCAGGGCGATGTAGGCGAGCAGCCCGAGCGTCCCGAGCTCGGCGGCGACGGTGAGCGGCGTGGTGTGCGATGCGCTCCGCCGAAGGGCGCCGCGGTCGGCGCTCTCGCGGTGGCTCGCGAGCGGCTGGCCGGCGAGCCCCACGCCGAGCACCGGGTGGCTCAGGTACACGCGGGCGCTGTCCTCGACGAGCCGCGAGCGCTCGCTCGTAACCTGGCGCTCCGACTCGCCGGCGAGCTGGGTGCTCAGGAGCACGGCGCCCGCCACGGCGAACACCGCGGTCGCGGCCACGGCGAGCCGCCGTGCGCGCCGGTTCCCGGCCGCGAACGCGACCGCCAGCGCCACCGCCACGAGCGACACCGCGCTCGACTGCGAGTAGGAGAACCACAGCCCGGCCGCCAGGACGGCGATCGTCGCGAGTCCCGGCCCCAGGCGCGCGCGCCCGAGCCACAGCGCGGCGAGGATCACGCCGATCGCCAGTACGAGGTGGCGGCCGTAGTGGCTCGGGTCGTCGAACAGCGAGGTAACCCTGAAGAGCGACCCGTACGCGTTCCCCGCCGCGAGGTCGGGTGAGGAGAAGAAGATCTTGCCGGCCGCGGCCTGACCGACCCCGACCGCCGCGAAGATCAGCGCCGGGACCACGAGCGCAAGCGCGAGCAGGCGCGGCAGGCGGGGGTCGTCGACCAGGATGCGCGCGAGCGTCCCGAGCAGCGCGGCGAACGGAAGCCAGAAGAAGGCGAGCTGGCTCGTCCCCGCGACCGGGTCGGCCGACCACAGGAGCGAGACGATGGCGAGCGCGAGGAACGCCGTGGCCGGTACGGCGAGCCGCCGCGGCAAGGCGCGGACCCGCTCTCCGCGAAGCGTGCGCCACACGAGCGCGACGACCGCGGCGGCCAGCACCACGTACAGGGGGAGCAGCCGACCGAGCTTGCCGGAGGTGACGATCGCCACCGGGAAGCCGCCGCCTCCGAACTCGAGCGGCGGCCGCAGCGGGGCGGCTACCAGCGCGAGTGGCGCGACGGCGACGGGATGCCGGACCAGCAGCGCGGCCGCGCCCGCGAGCACCGCGAGCCCGACGAGGCCCGTCGCGAGCGCCGCGGGAGAGCCAACGGCTGTGGCGAGCACGCGGCCGACCGACCCACCGACGAGCAGCGCGCCCTCGGCCAGAGCGAGCAAGGCGAAGCCCGCGAGCAGGGGGGCGCGCGAGCGCGAGAGCAGAAGCAGGCCGGCGCCGAGCGCTCCGGCCCCGGCGGCCAGGTAGGTCATCGCCCTCCGGTCGAAGCGGGCTTGCGGAGGCCCTTACTGTAGTTGCGGGCCTCGGCCGCCTCGCGCAGACCCTCGCCGCGCCAGGGCAGGAGCGCCTGGCGCGCGTGCACGAGATAGCGGCGCGGGTCGTGGCCGGGGAGCACGGTCGCGGCCAGCGCGCGGACGAGGTACGGCCACGCGCCGAGCAGGCGCGCGGCGAGCGCGACCGGACGCGAGTGGTGCTTGCGCAGGTAGCCCGCGCGGCCGCGGTGGAACTCGACGATGCGCCGCCGCGCGGCCGCCAGGTCGCTCGCGAGCTGCTCGCGGTGGACCGCCCGCGCCCGCGGTACCCACAGGATCCGCCAGCCCGCGTCGCCGAGGCGGCGGCAGAGGTCGGTCTCGTCGGAGTAGACGAAGAACGCGGAGTCGAGCCAGCCGACCGACTCCACCGCCGACCGCCGCACGAGCATGGCGCTCGACTGAGCCCACCCGACGGGCCGCACCTGCTCGCCCCGGCTCTGCACGACGAGGCGACGATGCAGGAAGAGAGCGCTCGCGAGCGCCGTGGCGAGCCCAGGGAGCCGCCACGCGCACGGCTGGGGCGCTCCCGACGGGTCGAGGAGCTGCGCCGCGGCGACCGCCGCGCCGGGGTCGCGGTCGAGCGCGCCCGCCAGCTCGGCGACCGCGCCCTCGCACAGCTCGGTGTCCTCGTTCAGGAGCAGGCACAGCTCGCCGCTCGCGGCGCGCAGGAGGCGGGTGTCGTTGGCGGCCTTGCCTTCCCGCTCGGCGAGGGCGATGAGGCGGATGTCGCGCCCGAGGCCGCGGACCATCTCGGCCGAGCCATCGTCGGAGCCATTGTCGAGCACGAGGACCTCGTGCTCGAGACCACCGGGCACCGTGCGCGCGATCGAGTCGAGGCAGGCGCGCAGGAGCTCGCGACCGTTCGTGTTGACGACGCAGAAGGAGAGCCGCACGGTGCCCATCTTCGCGCGGCGCGTGGCCGGCGACCGCACATCCCGGCGCGGAGCCTCGCTCGGCGGGGCCGACCGCCTCGAGTATTCCCGGCGCGGAGGGCTCCGGACGCCTTGGTAGCCTCGCGCGCGTCCGCCCGCGAAACCCCGCCGGCCCGTTCGCGTCGCGCGTGGCCGGGGCGGCCTCCTCCGTGAGCAAGCTCTACCGGACCCTCCTCGCCCACCGCGTGGCCGTGGCCGTCGGCGCGGGCCTCCTCGCGGTGGCGGTCGTGGTCGCCGCCGTGCTGTACCTGAAGTCGAGGGAGAGCCGGCTGACCGTGGGGCCCGGAGCCGCGGCCGAGCCGGGCCCCCCCGCCCCGAAGCCGAGCGCCTTCGTGTGGCCGACCTTCGCGTACGACAGCGCGCGGACGAACAACCTCCCGAGCGGGCTGAAGCCGCCGTTCCGCAGGCTCTGGCGCGCGCGTCCCACCGGCGAGCTGCTCGAGTTCGCCCCGTCGCTCGCGCACGGTCGCCTGTACCTGGTCGACAACCTCGCTCGCATGGTCGCCGTCTCGGCCCGCAACGGGCGGACGCGTTGGAAGCGCAAGCTCGGCGCGCTCGCCGCCTCGACGCCGACGTACAGCAAGGGGCGCCTGTACGTCACGATCCTCTGCACGCAGGCCTGCACGCCGTCGATCGGGCGCTCGAAGAGCAACGGTCGCGGGCGCGTCGCCGCCCTCAGGGCGCGGGACGGGAGGCTGCTCTGGAGCCGGACGCTCCCCAGCCGCTCGGAGTCGACGCCGCTCGTCCTCGGCGACCGGGTCTACTTCGGGACCGAGGGCGGAACCGTGTACGCGATGCGCACCGGCGACGGGCGCATCGAGTGGAAGCACCGCGCGGGCGACGCCGTCAAGGGCGCGCTCGCCTACGAGCGGGGGCGCCTGTTCTTCGGCGACTACACAGGGTCGGTGAACGCGCTCCGCGCGCGCGACGGCAAGCTCGTGTGGAGCCGGAGCAACGTGACGTCGGAGAAGTTCTACGCGACCGCCGCGGTGGGCTTCGGGCGCGTGTTCCTCTCGACCACCGACGGCTACGTGCACGCCCTGCGCACGGACGGCCGGCTCGACTGGAGCTTCGAGGCGGGGTCCGGCGGCTACTTCTACTCGGCGCCCACGCTCGGCCGGCCGCCCGGCCGCGGCCCGACGGTGTTCATCGGCTCGCGCAACTCGTACTTCTACGCGCTCGACGTCCGCTCGGGCCGCGTCCGCTGGAGGAAGAAGGCGGCGGGACCGATCAGCGGATCGGCGACGATCATCGGCGACCACGTCTACTTCTCGACGCTCGACGGGCGGACGACCTACGGCGTGCGCACCGGCGACGGGAAGGAGGAGTTCCGGCGCGCGCAGGGCGCGTTCGACCCCGCGATCGCCGACGAGCGGCGCCTCTACCTGATCGGCTACTCGACGATCACGGCGCTCGAGCCGAAGGCGCGTCGCTCGCGCTGAGCGTCGCGGGCCGCGCCGCCGCCGCTCCCGTGCGTGCTTCGCTCGTCGACCCGTCGGCCTTCACGCCGCCGTACGACCACGCGCTGGCCGCCGCGCTCGCGCGGTCGGGCGTCGAGGTCGAGCTGCTCACGAGCCGCTTCGCCCACGGCCCGGTGCCGCCGCCGGCGGGCTACCGCGTCCGTGAGCTCTTCTACCGTCGCGCCTCGCGACTGCCGCCGCGCTCCCGCCTGCGGGCGCCGGTCAAGCTCGCCGAGCACGTCCCCGACATGCTCCGGCTGCGCGTCGCGACCCGCTCCTCCGACCTCGTCCACCTCCAGTGGGTCGACGTCCCCCAGGTCGACCTCGCTCTGCTCCCGCCGACACGCCCGCGAGTGCTCACCGCCCACGACGTGCTTCCGCGTGAGCCTCGCCGCGGCCAGCGGGCGGCGACGCGTCGGCTCCTGCACGCCATGGACGCGGTGATCGTCCACTCCGAGCACGGTGCGCAGCGCCTGCGGGAGGAGGTCGGGCTCCCCGGCGACCGGGTGCTGGTCATTCCCCACGGGGCGTTCGACTACCTGACCCGCCAGCCGGAGGAGCGGCCGCTGCCCGCGGAGCTCGCCGCGGTGGAGGGACCGGTGATCCTGCTGTTCGGGCTTCTGCGCCCCTACAAGGGCATCGACGTGCTGCTCGAGGCTTTCCGCGCCGTCGAGGGCGCCGAGGCGTGGATCGTCGGCATGCCGCGCATGGAGCTCGCGCCGCTGCGGGAGCTGGCCGCTCGTGCGTCGGGGCGCGTGCGCTTCGTCCCGCGCTTCGTCACCGACCCGGAGATACCGGCCTACATGCGCCGGGCCGACCTCGTCGTCCTGCCCTATCGCGAGATCGACCAGTCGGGTGTGCTGTACGCGGCGCTCGCCTTCGGCCGGCCGCTCGTGCTGTCGGCGGTCGGAGGCTTCGTCGAGCTGGCCGAGCGCCACGGCGTTGGCGAGCTCGTCCCGCCCGGCGACCCCGACGCGCTTGCCGCCGTCCTCAACGCCCTGCTCGCCGATCCCGAGGGGCGTGCCCGGCTCGCCGCCACCGCGCAGCGTGCCGCGGAGGGGCCGTACTCGTGGGACGCGGTCGGCCGGCGCACCGCCGAGCTCTACTCCGAGCTCGTCGGCCGCTGAGGGCGGGCTTCCACAGGCCCGCGGCGATAATCCCGCCGGTGACGAGGGCCGTCCTCTGGAGCTCGCTCGCGCTCCTGCTCTACACGCACGCCGGCTACCCGGCGCTCCTGTGGCTGCTCCTCCGCCTCCGGCGCGAGCACGACGCGGACCCGCGCGACGCGATCCGCATGGAACCGCCGTCGGTCTCGCTCATCGTCGCCGCACACGACGAGGCGGGGGTGATCGCAGGACGCGTGGCGAACGCGCGCGCCCTCGACTACCCCCGCGACCGGCTCGACGTGATCGTCGCCTCCGACGGCTCGACCGACGGGACGATCGAGCGCGCTCGCGCGGCCGGCGCCGACCGCGTGCTCGAGCTCCCGCGGGGGGGCAAGGTCGCGGCGCAGGACGCGGCCGTCGAGCTCGCGCACGGCGAGCTCCTCGCCTTCTCCGACGCGAACAGCGCCTGGGCTCCCGACGCCCTGCGCCATCTCGTGGCCCGCTTCGCCGACCCGCGCGTCGGCTACGTCTGCGGCCAGGTCGGCTTCCTCGGCCGCGGGTCGAACCAGGAGGGTGTCTACTGGCGTTACGAGAACGCCGTCCGCGCGCTCGAGTCGCGGCTGGCGGGGATCACGGCCGGCAACGGCGCCATCTACGCGGTCCGGCGCTCGGCGTACCTGCACCTCGATCCGCGCACGAGCCACGACCTCTCGTTCCCGTTCAGCATGGTCAAACGCGGGTGGCGCGCGGTCTACGAGCCGGCGGCGCGGGCCGAGGAGCGGATGGCGCCGACGGTCGAGGGCGAGTTCCGCCGAAAGCGGCGGATGATGCGTCACGCCTGGCCGACGGTGCTCGCCGGAGGCCTGCTGTCGCCGCGGGGCTACCCCCGGCTGTATGCGCTCGAGGTCGCCTCCCACCGGGCGCTCCGATACACGAGCCCGGCCCTCCACTTGGCCCTGCTGATGGCGAGCGCCGCGCTCGCCGCGCGCCGGGACCGGCTCGGTCGCGCCGCGCTCGCCGCCCAGGTCGCCGTCCTCGCGGCGGCGGGCGCAGCGCCGGTGGTGCCGGCGCGTCCGCTGCGGCTCGCGCGCTACTACGTGCTCGTGACCGGCGCGCTCGCCGCCGGCCTCTGGGACCACCTGCGCGAGGGCACGCCGACCTCGTGGGAGCGGGAGCCCGGGACGCGGTGAGCCCGCTCGTCGACCGGGCGCTCGCGCTCGCCCTGCTCGTCGCCTCCTCGCCGCTGCTGGGGCTCGCCGCGCTGGCGATCCGGCTCGAGGATCGCGGCCCCGTCCTCTACCGCCAGCGCCGCGTCGGCCGGACCGGCGAGCCGTTCGAGATGCTCAAGCTGCGAACGATGGTCTCGGGCGCGGAGTCGATGGGCCCGGGCCTCGCGGTCGATGAGGGCGACCCGCGGATCACCCGCGTCGGCGCGGTGCTGCGCCGCCTGTCGCTCGACGAGCTGCCTCAGCTCGTGAACGTCGTGTGCGGCGAGATGGCGCTCGTGGGCCCGCGGCCGACGATCCAGGCCCAAGTCGACCAGTACACCGAGCGCCAGCGCCGGCGGCTCGAGGTACGGCCGGGGATAACGGGCTGGGCGCAGGTCAACGGCCGAGCGTCGCTTCCGTGGCACGAGCGCATCGAGCTCGACGTCTGGTACGTCGAGCACCGATCGACCGTCCTCGACCTCCAGATCCTCGGGCGCACCCTCCGCCTGCTCCTGACCGGTCACGGCCTCTATCGCGGCGAGACGGGCGGCTGGCGGCCCGACGCTCCCGCTATCGGTCCCGCTCGCGCGGACGGGCGGGCGTCCCCACGGCGACACAGCCGCCGGGGAGGTCGGAAACCACGGTGGCGCCGGCGCCGACCGTCGTCCCAGGGCCGATCGTGACGCCCTGCACGATCGCCGCGCCCGTGCCTACGCTCACGCCTTGACCGACCGACACCGCTCCGGAGACGTTCACGCCGGGGAGAAGCGTCGCGTAGGCGTCGACGCGCGCGTCGTGTCCGATCGTGCAGGCCGTGTTGACCGTCGCGAACTCGTCGAGGCGCACTCCGACCGAGACCACGTTTCCCGGCCCGACGACGACGCCCTTCCCGAGCGACGCATGGCGCGATATCACCGCGCTCGGGTGAGCCACGGTGGCGAACTCGACCCCGGCCTCCGACAGCTCCGCGACGATCCGCTCCTTGACCGTGGGACCGGCGAGCCCCAGCACCACCGCGATCTCGCGCTCGGCGGCGTGCCGGCGCAGCCACCCACGGTCGCCGAGCACCGGGTAGCCGCTGCGGACCTCGCGGTGCGCGGCCGGATCATCGTCGACGTAGCCCGCGACCTCGAAGCGCGCGCCCGCCTCGACCGCGTCCTCGACCCAGAACATGACCTGCTGGCCGAAGCCACTCGCCCCGTACACGACGAGCTCGCCCACGGCCAGCCGTCGGCCTACCGGCTCAGCGCTCGACGATGCGCGCCGCGTCGGCGATGAGCCACCCGGGCGCCGTGGTCCAGCGCGAGACGAGCACCGACGGCGCCTCGCCGGCGGCCAGGGAGTAGGTCCCGAGGCTCAGCCAGCGCCCGCCGTTCGTGCGCAGGTCGAAGCGGTTGAACGTCGTCCCCGCGGGCGTCTCGACGCCGACCGGGGCGCTCTGTGAGTAGGCCGAGTGCGCCGGGTGCCAGAACAGGAGCTCGTACCGCCCCGGACGCGGCACGGCGCGCAACTGGAAGCGGGCCGGGTCGCCCACGCCCTCCCTCGGAGCCGCGTAGCGGTAGTCGGCGCCGTAACGCGCGCGCGCCGCGCTGCTCGTGGACCACGCGCTCGAGGCCGAGAAGGCTGCGCTGCGGTTGTCGAGCACCTGCTCGTGCGGGACGGTCGGAAGACCCTTGACGAAGTTCGAGTACGAGCTGAGGTTACCCGACCCGTCGTAGGCCTTGACCCGGTAGTAGTAAGCCGTGCCGCCACGGACCGACGTGTCGGTGTAGGCGCTCGACCGCGTCGTGGCTATCGACCGGTAGCTCGTGTCGATCGTACGCCGGTATATGCGATACCCGGCGAGGTCGCTCTCGCGGTTGTCGAACCAGTTGAGGGCCACGCGGCCCGGCCCGCTGCGCTCGGTGAGGTTCTGCGGCGCTGCCGGGGGCCGCGTGTCCTCGCCCTCCTCGACGGCGCGGCGCAGGCGCTGCAGCTGCGCGTACAGCGCGCTGCCCGGGCAGCTCGTGTTGTCGCCGTCGCGGTGCCCCGAGATCCGATTGAAGGTGACGCGTTGGCCCTCGGGGTAGCGGTTGAGCGATCCGCCGCGCGAGGTGAGCGTCACGCGCCCGCCGAGCGGAGTCCCGTGAACGCTGAGCTTCCAGGTGATCAGCCGGTCCATCGCGCGCAGGCCCGCCGACGACTGACCCGACGACTCGAAGGTCCCGAGGTTCGCCACCCCGGTCGACTGGTCGTTCCAGCCTTGCGCCTGGGCCCCGATGTTCGCCCGCCGAACGCCGCCGTTCCGGCCCTCGAAGATCTGGCCGTACTTGTCGACGAGGAAGTTGTATCCGATGTCGTCCCAGCCGTTGGTGTCGCGGTGATAGCGGCAGATGCCGAGCACCATCGACCGCGCGTCGGAGCGCGAGTAGCTGTTGGCGTTGACCGTGTGGTGGACGAAGACCGCCTTGACCACGCCCCGCTCCGAGGGCTGGCGCGGGCGGCAGTGGTCGTCCGCGCCCCACTGGGAGCGCGTGATCATCGTCGGCTGGCTGACCGCCGTCGCGGTGAACAGGCCGGCCACCCCGGTCACGCCCCTGTTGGCGGCCGTGCGCACCGCCGTCTCGGCGCGGTCGGCGGCCGTGGCGGTGCCGGTCGTGTTGATGAACTTGAGCTCGACGCCGCGCAGGCGGTCCGAGGTCCGGTACTGGACCTCGTTGGCGCCGTCGGCCCACACAGGTGCCGAGACGCCGGTCGGATCCGGCTCGCCCCGTCCCGGGTCGGGAGCGTGATCGGGGTCGACGGTCGCGTCGGCCCACCCGCTCCAGCGGTCGCCCTTCCGCCGCACGCGCAGCTCGACCTTCGCCCGGTCGTCGCCGCCGCGCCAGCGCAGTCCGACGATGTCGAAGCGCTTGGGCGCGGCGAGCGGCCGCGATACGACCCTGCCGCCGACCTCCTGCCCGGCGGCGCGCTCGCCCGGCGCGAGCTTGAAGTCGACGGGCGCCGGCACGTATGGGCGCGTCGAGAGGGCGGGTGCCGCCACGGTGCCGGCGGCGCCGAGCGAGGCGGCAAGCAGGAGGGTGAGAAGAGCGCGCTTCATTCGGGGCATCAACACGGGGCTTCGGACGAGGTTGCGGGGCAGGCTACTCGTGCAAGCGGGCGAGCTGTGCTTCTCTCCCCCCGGGGCGGTTCCTGCGCCGGGCTCGAGCGCCTGCCCGCGACCACCAAGGTCGGGCTAGGGCACGAACTCCGGGCCGCGGTCGCGATTGCGCTGCTTGAAGGCGCGGAGCGCGTCGAACACCTGGTCGTTCGCCTGCCGGCAGCCGAGCAGCTCGGTCCAGGCCGTCGCGGCGACCTCGTGGGGCATGTCGGGGTTCGGGACGAGGATCACGTGGTAGGGGTCCTCGTCGAACAGCGACTTAAGCTGTCCGCGCAGCCGCTCCGGAGCCGAGGGGCGGAACTGGTAGATGATCCGCCCGTGCTCGAGGGCGTGGACGAGGCGCTCGTTACCCGGACTCTCGGCGTAGGCGCCGTCGTCCGCGGGGACGGGGTGGTGCCTTCCGGACGTCGGCGGGTTCGAGCGGTACCGGACGCTCGAGGTCGTGTGCCCGCGTCCCTCGGCCGGCGAGCGCCGCGAGATGCAGCCCGCCGCCTCGATCGCCCTGGCGAAGTCGGTCTCCCGCGGGGGAGGCACGGGACTGGTGGGCAGATCGGCGGTCGGCCGGGGGCCTCCGTCCTCCGATTCACCGCCGCCCGACGCGCCCCCGCTCGTCAGGATGACGATCCCGAGCGCCACGAGCGCGGCGAGCACGAGCACGCCCCCGACGCCGTAGCCGATCAGCCGGCGACGGTGAGCGCCGCTCGCGGCCGCGCGCTCGCGCTCCTCGCGCTCGCGGCGCAGGCGCTCCTTCTCCTCCTTGCGGCTCGCCATGTGTCTCCCAGAAGGTGGTCAAGGGGGCTAAAAAGGGCGGTAAGCAGAGGCGGCTGCACGAAGCGGCGCCCGCCCGGTCAAGAACATAGCGCCGGCGCGATCTACCGCGCCCCGGCGGCCGACAGACCGTGACTCTGCTCGCCCTGCGTGGCAGGGTCGTCCCAGCACGAGTCGACGAAACGGCCGATGTCGGCCATGAGGCGGCGCGGCACTACGCGGAGCTCGAACAGCGAGCGGGCGCGCAGGAGGCGGGCATCGGGCAGCTCGTCGACCAGCATGCCCGAGTCCGAGAAGGGATGCACGGGATCGCGCCCGTGACCAACGACGAGCGTGCGCGCACGGATCTGGCGGCGCTCCTCGGGAGGCGGGGCGATGCGTCCGAAGAAGAGCCCCTGAAGGACAGCGCCCGAGGGTCCCGGGTCCTGGCGTACCGCGTCGAGCGGGATGTCGGCGAGCGTCGAGAGGTCGCGCGGGATCAGTCGGGCGGCACGCGCGGTGACCCGCGCGAGCGGTCGCCCCAGCGTGAGCGCCACGAGCAGCGGCGTGAACGCGACCGCGCACGCGACGAGCGCATTGTCGAGCACGGGCATCTCGACGATCAGGCCCTGGATCCGCTCGGGCGCGTGCACGGCCGCCTCGAGCGTGACGTTCGCCCCGAGCGACGTCCCGCCGACGACCGCACGCTCGACGCCCAGGTGGTCGAGCAGGGCGATCGTCTGACGGCCGAACACCGGCATCGAGTACTCCGACATGTCCTCGGGACGATCGGAGTCGCCATGGCCGAGAAGATCGAGCGACAGCACGCGGTAGCCGCGCTCGGCGAGCGGCTCGGCGACCATGGTCTGCATTCGCCGGTTGAGCAGCAGGCCATGGAGGAGGACGACGGTGCGCGGCCCGTCGCCATACTCGTCGTACACGAGCCGGTGACCGCCGTGCATGAAGTGGGCGGTTCGGGCGGCGGCCACGGGACAAGCATGCCAGCGTGCGCAGCGGAACGGGCCGCCTGCGACGCCAGAGCAGGCTCGCTCGCCGACGCGGTGCTCCGACATGGAGCTAGCCGGACTCGAACCGGCGACCTCCTGGGTGCGATCCAGGCGCTCTCCCAGCTGAGCTATAGCCCCGTGCGCGCTCTCCGGTCAGAGCGCGGTCGCCAATGGTAGCCGGACGCGCTCTGACCGAGTGGCGGATCGGAGCTCGTTTCTCGGTAAGCTGTGGACCAATAACCTCCGGCGCGGGGGTAGTCCAGGGATCGGCTGACGTGCCGGGTGGGGCAGATGAGCTTTAGGAACCGTCTTCACCTGCTGTGGGCGATCGCGTTGATAGCGCCCACGGTGGCCGTCCTCGCTCTCTTGCTCGACCGCGGAACGGCGCCCTCCGACGCCGAGGGGCGTGCCCAGCAGGGCCTGCGCGCCGCCTTCACCGCGTACGAGGCCGAGCGAAGCGAGGCGCGCCGAGAGCTCGTCTCGGTCTCCTTCGACCCGCGCCTGCGCGCGGCGCTCGCCCGGGCCCCGTCACTCGAGCTCGAGCGACGGGCCGAGCAG
>DATHAN010000041.1:0-5543 GCA_035296645.1 Thermoleophilaceae bacterium | reverse complement strand
AGGTGATCGAGACGCGCAACCGCGACGTCTCGGCCGAGGGCGGGGTCGAGACCGTGCAGTGCGCCGAGATCGTCCTCCCGCGCGAGGAGCTCGACCGCGTGTGGAGCCCCGAGTACCTCGAGCGGCTCGCCCGCACCTACTGGCTGTGGATGGGGCGGATCTCGCTCGGGCTGCTGCGCGTGCTCTACACCGCGACCTCGCGCGAGGTGGTGCTGCTGCGCCGGCCGTTCGTCCTCCTGCGCTTCTTCGCGCCGGAGTACGAGGCCGACGCGAACCGTGGGGCGGTCACGTGGCGCATCAACCGCGGCCTGCTCGTCGCGCCGGGCGGACGCGGCCAGGGCTTCCTGCGGATGACGGTCGAGCGCCGCGAGGAGCGCCCCGACACCGGGGAGGTGACCGCGCGCATCACCTCGCAGGTCTCGAACTTCTATCCCGCGATCCGCGGCTCGGGCTGGTTCTCGCGCATCGGGCGCTTCATCTACCGCTTCACCCAGCTCCAGATCCACGTGGTCGTCACGAACGCGTTCCTGCGCTCGCTGGCCAACCTCGAGCTCGCCCCGTCGGTGGTCGGGAGCCTCGCCGGCCGGACGCCCGGCGTGCCCGACGAGGAGGAGCTCGAGGCGCTGCGCCGGATCCAGTCCGAGCGGGCGCGGGGCAACGAGCGCGGCGAGGCCGCGGCCTAGCCGTAGCGTTCGGCGCGGGCGATCTCGCGCAGCTTGGGACGGTCGTGGGTCGCGTGCACCCGCCGCACCGTGCCCGAGCGCGAGCGCATGACGAGCGACTCGGTGGTCGCCCCGTACGCGCTC
This sequence comes from Thermoleophilaceae bacterium, assembly GCA_035296645.1. Taxonomy (GTDB): domain Bacteria; phylum Actinomycetota; class Thermoleophilia; order Solirubrobacterales; family Thermoleophilaceae; genus JACCUC01. Next base: position 4,737 of record DATHAN010000041.1, on the reverse strand, counting down.
TGGTAGCGAACTCCCTGCAGCACGTCGCCGTCCGTGACCCCGGTGGTCGCGAAGAAGACGTCGTTCCCCGTCACGAGGCGGTCCGCGTCCAGCATCTCCTCGAGGTCGTAGCCGGCGTCGAGGGCGGCGCGCCGCTCGTCCTCGTTCCGCGGCCACAGGCGGCCGAGGATCTGCCCGCCGATGCACTTGATGCCGGCGGCGGCGAGCACGCCCTCCGGCGTCCCGCCGATCCCCCACAGCAAGTCGACCGGCGTGCGCTCGGTGACCGCGAGCAGCGCGGCCGACACGTCGCCGTCGGGAATCAGGCGGATGCGCGCCCCCGCCTCGCGCATCGCCCGGATCCCCTGCTCGTGACGGGGGCGGTCGAGGACCACCACCATCACGTCGCCGATCCCCGAGCCCTTGCGCTCGGCGATCAGGCGCAGCGTCTCCGGCAGCGGTCGGTCGAGGTCGAGCAGGTCGGCGTGCTCCTCGCCCGCGGCGAGCTTCTCCATGTACACGCACGGTCCCGGGTCGAACATCGACCCGCGCTCGGAGAGCGCGATCACCGCAAGCGCGTTCGGCGCGCCCTGGGCGCACAGGCGGGTGCCCTCGAGCGGGTCGACGGCGATGTCGACCTCGGGCGGCGAGCCATCGCCGATCCGCTCGCCGTTGTAGAGCATCGGCGCCTCGTCCTTCTCCCCCTCGCCGATCACCACCGTGCCGTCCATGCGCACGGTGTCGAGCAGCAGGCGCATCGCGTCGACCGCGGCCTGGTCCGCCGCCTGCTTGTCGCCGCGACCGACCCAGCGCGCGGCCGCGAGCGCCCCCGCCTCGGTCACGCGAACGAGCTCGAGCGCGAGGTTGCGGTCGGGCGCGCCCTCGGACTCCGCCGCGATGACGCCGCCGGTCGCGGCCTCTCCTGCCTCTTGGGCGTGCACGCGTCCCCTCGCCGTCAGACGCCGGGCGGCTTCTTCTCCATCGCCTCGTACTGACGCAGCGCCCCGGCCATCATGATCCCGAGCGACGCGAGGATCGCTATGGGGTAGCCCCACTGGAGGCTGATCTCGACCGTCCCCGGCTGGCCGAAGACGATCCCGTTGAGGATCACGAGCAGGAACGCGCCGAAGCCGAGGATCGCGGTCAGCTCGCCCCGGTTCCATCCCACCTCGTGGCCGCGCACGACGATCCACGCGAGGATGAACGGGACGATGGCGATCATCACGAGCGCGTACTGAAGGAAGTCGAACGCCTGCCACGCGTTGGCCAGCCCGCGCGCGCCCTGGATCTTCGAGTGTGGGTTGGTCGGATTGGTGCTGAACCAGGGCAAGAGCGTCGAGAAGGCGAGCACGACGCCCGACGCCATCCCCAGCAGCTCCGGTCTCCCGAGTCGCGAAGTCTTGATGTCCACCCTGGCCGGGAATCTACAACTTCCCGGGGAGGGCGGAGGGGCGCGCGGCGCAGGCGTTCGCGGCTCGGCGAGGCGCGGGCTGAGCGGCGCCACCTTCGCCGCGCGCTTGCGCTCGGCGGCCGCGACGGTGTAGAACTTCTCGTGCCCCGTGCCCCTCGCGAATACGCCAGCACTGCCCCTCGGAGGGGTCGACGCGCTGCCCGAGGACGCGCTTGCGGAGCTGCTCGTGGAGGCGCGCCGGCGCACCCACGCGCTCGTCGAGCCGCTGAGCGACGAGCAGATCGACCGGCAGTTCTCGCCGCTCATGAGCCCGCTGGCCTGGGATCTCGGCCACATCGCCGCGTTCGCCGACCTGTGGGTCTCGCGAACGGTGCCGTCCGTCGAGCCGCTTCGCCCCGACCTGTTCGAGGTCTACGACGCCACCGATACACCGCGCGCGGGGCGCGGCGAGCTTCCGTACCTGCGGAGCCGCGACGCGCTCGCCTACGGGGCCGCGGTGCTCGAGCAGGCGCTGGCCGTCCTCGGCTCGGTCGACGTCTCCGAAGCCGGCGACCGGCTCAATGCCCGCGGGTTCGTGTGGCACATGATCGCCCAGCACGAGCACCAGCACAACGAGACGATGGTGCAGGCCATGCAGCTCGCGGGCGGCGAGATGCCGGCGCCGCTCGGGCGGTCGCTGCGGGACGCACGGCCGGGACACGGGAACGGCGCGGCGGCCGTGGGCGACGGGACGCCGGTCGACGACCATCCGGCGACCGTCCGCTTCCCCGGCGGGCGCGTGCGCGTGGGGGCTCCGGCGCACGGCTTCGCCTACGACAACGAGCGGCCCCAGCACGAGGTCGAGCTGGCCGGCTTCGAGCTCGACGCGAGGCCGGTGACGAACGGCGCCTACCGGGAGTGGGTCGAGGCCGGCGGATACGCGCGCGACGACTGGTGGTCGCCCGAGGGCTGGGCGTGGCGCAGGCGCGAGGGCGTCGAGCGACCGCTCTACTGGACGGCGGACGGAAGAGAGCGGCGCTTCGACCGCGTCGCCGAGCTCGACGGGGACGTGCCGGTGACGCACGTCTCGTGGTTCGAGGCCGACGCCTACGCGCGCGCGCACGGAAAGCGCCTGCCCACGGAGCTCGAATGGGAGGCGGCCGCCACCTGGGACCCGGCGGCGCGACGCAAGCTCGCCTTCCCTTGGGGCGATGAGGCGCCCGTCCCCGCGCGGGCGAACCTCGACCTTGCGGCGAGCGGTCCCGCCCCGGCGGGGGCACTCGGGGCCGGCGCGGCCCCGTGCGGGGCGCTCGGCATGGTCGGAGACGTCTGGGAGTGGACGGCCAGCGAGCTGCGCGGCTACCCGGGCTTCGCCGCCTTCCCCTACCGCGAGTACTCCGAGATCTTCTTCGCGACCGGCCTGCGCGTGCTCCGCGGCGGCTCGTGGGCGACGCGCCCGTCGACCGCCCGCCCGACCTTCCGCAACTGGGACCTGCCGCAGCGGCGCCAGCTCTTCGCGGGCTTCCGCTGCGCCCGCGACACCCGAGCGTGACCGCCTCGGCCGCCCTCGCCGACGTCCGGATCGACGTCCTCGGCGACGGCGACGCCGGCGACCGGCTGGCCGAGGCCGTGCGCGCGGGGCTCGGCCGCGCGCCGAAGGAGGTGCCACCGAAGCTGCTCTACGACGAGCGCGGGTCGGAGTTGTTCGACCGGATCACCGAGTTGCCCGAGTACTACCCGACCCGATGCGAGCGGGCGATCCTCAACCGGCACGCCCCGGAGATCGTCGCCGCGACGGAGGCGGAGGAGCTGCTCGAGCTCGGCTCGGGCGTCGCCTCGAAGACGTGCGCGCTCCTGTACGCGATGGCCGGGGCGGGGACGTTGCGGCGCTATCTCCCGCTCGACGTCGACCGCTCGGTGGTCGAGCGCTCCGGCGAGGAGCTGACCGCGCTGTATCCCGGCCTCGCGGTGCACGGGCTCGTCGGCGACTTCGGGCGGGACCTCTCGGGCGTGCCGGAGCCCGGCGGACGGCGGCTCGTGGCCTTCCTCGGCGGGACGATCGGGAACCTGTACGCGCCCGAGCGCGTCGGCCTCCTCCGGCGGTTGGCAGCCCTGATGCGGGAGCGCGATCGGCTGCTGCTCGGCGCGGACCTCGTCAAGGACGAGTCTCGCCTGCTCGCCGCCTACGACGACGCCCAAGGGGTGACACGCGCGTTCACCGCCAACGTCCTGCGGGTCATCGACCGCGAGCTCGGCGCCGACTTCGACGAGGACGGCTTCGAGCCGTTCGCCCGGTGGGACGGCGACGCGCAGCGGATCGAGCTCGGGCTGCGGGCGCGGTGGGATCAACGGGTCCGGATCGCCGCGCTCGAGGGGCTCGAGGTCGTGTTCGCGGCCGGCGAGGAGCTGCGCACTGAGGTCAGCACGAAGTTCACTCGCGGAGGGCTCGAGCGCGAGCTCGCCGAGGCGGGTTTCGAGATCGAGCGCTTCCTGTGCGACGAGGAAGGCCTGTTCTCGGTGACGCTGGCGAGGCCGGTCGCGTCGGGCTCCTCGCCCGGTGGAGGCTCACACGGCGGGAGCACCACCGGATGAGGCTGGGCGGCGCCGGGGCGCTCGTCGCCGGCGGGGCGTCGGGCCTGGGCGCCGCGACGGCAGAGGCGCTCGTCGAGCGCGGCGCGCGCGTGGCGATCGTCGACCGCGACGGCGAGCGGGCGACCGAGCTCGCCGAGCTGCTCGGGTCGGCGGGCTCGACCGCCCCGGACGGCGAACGGGCCGCCGGGGCCTCGGACGCCGAGGCGGGCGGCGTGGACGCCTCGGGCCGGCGCGCGCTCGGGCTCGAGGCCGACGTCACCGACGAGGCGGCGGTCGAGGCGGCGGTCGGTCGGGCGGTCGAGGCGCTCGGCGAGCTGCGGCTCGTGGTCTCGTGCGCGGGAATCGGGTGGGCCGAGCGCACGGTGGGGCGCGCGGGCGCCGCCGCGCTCGCCCCGTTCGAGGCCGTGGTTCGCGTCAATCTGATCGGCACGTTCAACGTGCTGCGACTCGGCGCGGCGGCGATGACGACCAACGAGCCCGACGCCGGCGGCGAGCGCGGGGCGGTGGTCATGACCGCCTCGATCGCCGCCTTCGACGGGCAGGTCGGCCAGGCGGCGTACGCGGCGTCGAAGGGCGGGGTGGTCGCGCTCACGCTCCCGGTCGCGCGCGACCTCGCCCGCCAGGGCATGCGCGTGTGCACGATCGCCCCCGGAACGTTCGACACTCCGCTGCTCGCCGGCCTGCCGGAGGACGCGCGCCGCGCCCTCGGCGAGCAGATCCCCTTCCCGCCGCGACTCGGCCGCCCGCGGGAGTTCGCCGAGCTCGCCTGCCACATC
>DATHAN010000040.1:0-3416 GCA_035296645.1 Thermoleophilaceae bacterium | reverse complement strand
CGCCGATCTCCGCCGCGCGCCCGACCAGGCCCTCGGACAGGTCGCGACCCGACTCGCGCGGTCGCCGCTCGAGCTCGCGCACGCGCTCGGCGAGGCGGCGCACCGCGGCGAGCGCGTCGCGCTCGGGGACGCGCAGGAGGTTGGCGATCTCGCGCAGGGCGTCCGTGCGCGCGCGGAACGCCTCGACGCCGCCGGGACCGGTGATCGCCTCGATGCGGCGCACGTTCGAGGCGCTCGAGGTCTCGGTCGTGATGTGGAACAGCCCGACCTCGGTGGTCGCCGCGACGTGCGTGCCGCCGCACAGCTCGCGCGAGACGCCGTCGATCTCGACCATGCGCACCCAGTCGCCGTACTTCTCGCCGAACAGGGCCATCGCCCCGAGGCGCTCGGCCTCGGTCCGCGTCGTGTGGACCGCGCGCACCGCGTGGCCCTCGGTAACCCAGCTCACCACGCGGTCCTCGACCTCGGCGACCTCCCCCGGGGCCATCCGGTCGGCGTGCGTGAAGTCGAAGCGCAGCTTGTCGGGCCCGACGTAGGAGCCCGCCTGGCGCACGTGGGTCCCGAGCCGCTCCCGCAGCGCGGCGTGGAGCAGGTGCGTCGCCGTGTGGTTAGCCATCGTGGCGAGGCGCGCGGTGCGATCGACGACGGCGTGGACCGTGGCGCCGGGACGCGCCTCGGCGTCCGTGTCGAGCTCGAGCTCGAGCGCCTGGTCGTCGCCGATCCGGAAGACACCGGTCACGCGGGCGCGCGCGCCCGAGGGGAGCTCGAGGTGCCCGGAGTCCGAGACCTGACCACCGCCCTCCGGGTAGAACGGGCTTTCGGTCAGCTTGGCGAGGGCACGACCGTCGACGCGCTCGAGCGCCGCGAGCGACGTCTCCAGCTCGGTCGTCTCGTAGCCGCGGAAGCGCGTCTCGCCACCGGCGGCGCGGACGAAGTCGAGCACGCGCTCGTGCGCTAGCGCATCGGCCGAGCCGCCGCCCGACCGCGCGACCGCGCGACCCGCCGGCGCCTCGGCCTGGCGCCCGCCGGCGCGAGCCCGCTCGCGCGCCTCGTCCATGAGCTCGGCGAAGCCCTGGTCGTCGACCTCGAGGCCCTGCTCGTGCAGCAGCTCGCGCGTGAGCTCGTACGGGAAGCCGTAGGTGTCATGGAGGCGGAAGGCGTCCTCGGCGGATACCCAGCTCGTCTCCTGCTCTCGCGCGCGGTGGATGACCTCGGCGAGCAGCCGCTCGCCCTGGTCGAGCGTGCGCTTGAACGCCTCCTCCTCGGAGCGTGCCCACATCTCGATCGTCTCGGCCTCGCGGCGGAGCTCGGGGTAGGCGTCCCCGGCGATCTCGATCGCCCGCGCGGTGAGCCGGGGAAGCAACGGCTCGAGCAACGGCTCGTCAATCCCGAGGACGCGACCCTGGAGGATCGCCCGGCGCATGATCCGCCGGAGCACGTAGCCGCGCTCCTCGTTCGAGGGCACGACGCCGTCGGCGAGCAGGAACGCCATCCCGCGCCCATGGTCGCCGAGGATGCGCAGCGCCCGTGTGGTCTCGAAGTCCGCGCCGTAGGAGCGGCCCGAGAGCGCCTCCCCCACCTCGACCAGCGAGCGCAGCCCTTCGGTGTCGAACACCGAGTCGACGCCCTGGGCGAGCATCGCCACCCGGTCGAGCCCCGCCCCGGTGTCGATGTTGCGCTGCGGCAGCTCGTCGAGGCGCCCATCCTCGTGCAGCTCGTACTGCATGAAGACGAGGTTCCAGAACTCGATGAAGCGGTCGCTGTCGTCGCCGGGGCGGTCGGAGTCGGCGCCGTAGCCCGGGCCGCGATCGAGGTAGAGCTCGGAGCAGGGACCGCAGGGACCGGTGGGGCCGGCCTGCCAGAAGTTGTCGTCGCGCCCGAGGCGAACGATGCGCTCGTCGGGGATGCCGACCGCGCGCCAGCACTCGATCGCCTCCTCATCAGGGCCGAGGCCGAGCCCCTCGTCGCCCCCGAAGACGGTGATCCAGATGTCCTCCGGCGGGAAGCCGAAGCCCTGTGTCGAGAGCTCGAGGGCGAGCTCGACGGCACCGCGCTTGAAGTAGTCGCCAATCGAGAAGTTGCCGAGCATCTCGAAGAACGTGAGGTGGCGGGCGGTCGAGCCCACGTTCTCGATGTCGGGCGTGCGGAAGCACTTCTGGCACGAGGTGAGGCGCGGGTGCGGCGGCGCCTCGTCGCCGCGGAAGTACGGCTTGAAGGGCTGCATGCCGGCGGTCGTGAGGAGCACGGACGGGTCGTGTACCGAGGGGATGAGCGAGGCCGAGGGCACGCGTCGGTGATCGCGCGCCTCGAAGAAGGCGAGGTAGGTCTCGCGGATCTCGGCGGCCTTCACGGTCCGGAGTCTAGGAGGGCTCGGGTGGGCGCTGAGAAGGTCGCCCCGAAGGATCGGATGCGTCGTCCGGCTGCCCCCCTTCGCGCGACTCGGTGGCGTCGCGCTCGAGGATCTCGCGCACCTCCTCGTCCCCGAGCTGACCGAAGTCCCGGTACCACAGGCTGATCGCGTAGAACGGCTCCGGCGTCTCGACGCACACAATCTCGTCGACCTCGGTCGCGAGCTCCGCGCACGTGTCGGGCGAGGCCACGGGTACCCCGACGACGATCCGGCCGGCGCCGAGTGCCCGCAGCGCGCCGATCGCCGCGCGCATCGTCGAGCCCGTGGCCACGCCGTCGTCGACGAGGATCACCGTCCTCCCGGAGACGGCGGGGAGGGCCCGCTCGCCCCGCAGGTCGTGCTCTCGCCGCTCAAGCTCCGCCTGCTCCTCGCGCGTCACCGCCTCGAGCTCGTCCTCGGAGACCGAGGACGCTGCCAGCACGGACTCGTTGACCACCCGCACGCCGCCCGAGGCGATCGCTCCCATGGCGAGCTCGCGCCGGCCCGGGACGCCGAGCTTGCGCACGACGTACACGTCGAGCGCCGCCCCGAGCGCCCGCGCGACCTCGGCGGCCACCGGGACGCCGCCGCGCGGCAGTCCCAGTACGAGGACCGAGGGGTCGCCGGCGTGGTGGGCGAGCCGCTCTCCCAGGCGGCGGCCGGCGTCGACGCGGTCGCGGAAGGTCACCGGCGCGCTGTCGCCTACTCCGCCATCGCCTCCCGCATGCTCTCGAGCGAGCGCCGGATGAGCCGCGAGACGTGCATCTGCGACAGCCCGACGCGCTCGGCTATCTGCGTCTGGGTCAGCCCCTCCTCGAAGCGCATGCGCAGGATCTTCTGCTCGCGCTCGGGCAGCTCACCGAGCGCCGGCTCGAGCGAGGCGCGTTCCTCGCTCCGCGCGTAGCCCTCGTCCTCGGTGCCGATGACCTCCATGAGGTCGAGGTCCTCCTCGTTGCCGGGGCTCGCCGACAGCGACACCGGCGAATAGGCGGAGCCGGCCTCGACCGCCTCGAGCACCTGCTCGGGC
>DATHAN010000039.1:0-4123 GCA_035296645.1 Thermoleophilaceae bacterium | reverse complement strand
GCGAGCCGGCGCATATGACGGTCGCGCGTGACCTTGGCGAGCACCGACGCGGCGGCGATCGCCGCGCTGCGCGCGTCGCCGCCGATGACCGCGCGCTGCTCGTGCTCGAGCTGCGGGAGGCTGAAGCCGTCGACGAGGCAGAGGGCGCCGTCGCACGCGACGCGACCGAGCGCGGCGCGCAGCGCGTCGAGGTTCCCGACGTGCAGGCCACCGGAGTCGATCGAGCGCACGCAGCGCGAGACGATCGCCACCTTCGCCGCGGCCTGGAGCACGCGCGGGTAGAGCTCCTCCCGGGCGGTTTCGGTGTGCTGCTTCGAGTCGTTGAGCCGCGCGAGGGCGCGACGGTCGGACAGCGTGAGCCGCTCGAGGTCGAAGAGGACGGCGGCCGCCACGAGCGGCCCGGCCAGGCACCCCCGGCCCGCCTCGTCGGCCCCCGCGACGAATCGCCGGCCGAGCGAGCGGTCGAAGGCGAACAGCCGGCGCGCGGCTGCGTTCGCGCGTCCGCGCCGCCGGCGTTCCGGCCGCTCCGCGACGGCGCCGCTCACGATGGGCCCGGGATCCGGCTCGGTGCGGACGCCCCGCGGCGCCCGCCGAGCGGCCCGCTAAAGCGGCCCGAAGCGATCGGGCGGCCAGTAGGTGAAGAACGCCCGGCCGACGATCCATTGCTCGGGCACGGGGCCCCACTCGCGGCTGTCGGCGCTCTGCCCACGGTTGTCGCCCATCATAAAAAAGTGACCCGGCGGAATCCGGACCGGCTTCGGCAGGTCGCAGATCGGACAGCTCGCGTCGCGCCGGGCGTAAGGCTCCCGGTTGCGCCTGCCGTTCACGTACACACGCCCGTCGATGACCTTGAGCCGGTCGCCGGGCACGGCGACCACGCGCTTGATGAAGTTGGTCTTCGAGCGCTCGTTCGTCGGCTGGACGCACGCCTGGTCGGTCGGGGTGCCGAGATCGCCGCACGAGCCCTGGTCGGCCCCCGATGGCGGATGGAAGACGACGATGTCGCCGCGACCGGGCCCGGCGAACCTGGTGGTGACCCGGTCGACCAGCACCCGCTGGCCGACCGCGAGCGTCGGCACCATCGACTCGCTCGGGATGCGGAACGGCTTGACGAGGAACGCCTGGATCCCGAGCGCGAAGGCGATCGCCACGACGACGATCGAGATCGTCTCGGTGAGGGGGTTCTTCGCCCGCGCGCGCTTGCCGGCCACCGCCATCTAGCCGGCGCTCCGTCGAGCGCTCACACCGCGCCGCCGCCCGAGGCGGTCGCGGCCCCGGCCGCGCTCACGAGCTCGTGTCCTCGCCGTCGCGCTCGTCCGGCGCGACCGCGGCGGCGTCCTGCTCGCCGGGGCCGCCGGCAGCCTCGGCGTCGGCCGCGTCGGCCGCGTCGGGGGCGTCGGGGGCGTCCGCGGCGTCGGCGTCCCCCGCGTCGACGGCGTCCGCCGTCGCCGCCTCGGCCGCCTCCGGCGCGACCCCGCCTCCGTCGACCGGGACGCTCGCCTCCGGGCGGGCGTCCTGGCGCTCGCGCACGCGCGCGCGGCGCCCGACCCGTCCGCGCAGGTAGTAGAGCTTCGCGCGCCGGACGTCGCCGCGGGCGGCCACCTCGATGCGCTCGATCTTCGGGGAGTGCACGGGAAACGTGCGCTCGACCCCCACGCCGAAGGACTGCTTGCGCACGGTGAACGTCTCGCGCGCGCCCGACCCCTGGCGCTTGATCACGACGCCCTCGAAAACCTGCGTCCTCCGGCGCGTGCCCTCGATCACCTGGAAGTGGACCCGCACCCGGTCGCCCGGGTCGAACGCGGGGCGCTCGCGCAGCTGCTCCCGCTCGAGGGTGTCGATGATCGTGCTCATCACGGAGAGGGCGCGCCCGCCCGGATCCGGGCACGGCGCGCGCGCAGGGATGGTAGCGCCAAGCCTCGGGCGCCCCGGCCGGGTACGCCGGGCTCGGGTCAGGGCTCGAGCGCCGCGCCCCGCGCCCGGCTGCGGTCGCGCCGCCACTCCCGCACGCGGGCGTGGTCCCCGGAGATCAGCACGTCGGGGACGCGGTGCCCGCGCCACTCGGCCGGGCGCGTGTAGTGCGGGTACTCGGGGGCGCCCTCGAGCGCCGGACTGAACGACTCCTCGACCGCGCTCTCGCCGTGGCCGAGCGCCCCGGGGAGCTTGCGCAGAACCGCGTCGCAGATCACCATCGCCGCCAGCTCGCCGCCCGACAGCACGTACGCCCCGATCGAGATCACGTCCGAGGCGAGGTGCTCGTGCACGCGCTCGTCGAAGCCCTCGTAGCGGCCGCAAAGGAGCGTGAGCTCGGGCTCCGCGGCGAGCTCGGTGGCAAGCGCGTCGTCGAAGCGACGGCCCCCCGCGGCGAGCGCGATCACCCGGCGCCGCCCGGGCAGCTCGACCGGGTCGGCGCCGTAGCGGTCGCGCAGCGCGGCCTCGACGACGTCTACCCGGATCACCATCCCCGCGCCGCCGCCGTAGGGAGTGTCGTCGACCTTCCCCGCCGGCAGTGGCGTCGCTGCGCGCAGGTCGACGAGCGACAGCGCGTGGCCGAGCCCCTCGGCGTTGCGGACGTGGCGCTGCTCGCGCAGCCAGCCGAACCATCCGGGAAACAGCGTGAAGACGTCGATGTTCATCGCCGCTCGCCCTCGTCGCCCTCCAGGCCGAGGAAGCGGCGGTCGACCTCGATCACGCGCGCCGCCGAGTCGATGCGCCGGATCGCGTCGGAGACGAGCGGCACGAGCACCCTTCCCTCCCCCACCTCGAGCACGTCGCACGAGCTGCCGGCGAGCACCCGGCGTACCTCCCCCACTCCCTCGACCCGCGCGCCGACGAGGTCGTCGACGAGCCACTCCGCCGGCGCGGGCGGGGCGGCGGCCTCGGGCACCAGCAGGCGCTCGCCGCGCAGCGCGGCCGCTCCCTGCCGGTCGGTCACGTCGCTCAGGCGGAGGAGCGGCCGCTCCGCGGTGCCGGCGCGACGCTCGACAGTCGCGCGGCGTCCGGCCACGGTGACCTCGCAGCCCTCGCCCAGGGGGTCGCGAGCGGCGGGGGGCTCATCACGCGATCCCCCGAGCGCCCCCTCGACCCAGAGGGTCCCGTCGCGCCCGTGCGGCGGACCGACCCGCCCGACGGCTACGAGACGTCCCTCGGCGCTCAATCCAGGACGTCAACGATCACGCGGCGCCCGTGTCGCGTCGCCGCGGCGCGCACGAGCTGGCGGAGCGCGCCGATCGTGCGACCGCCGCGCCCGATGACCTGGCCGACGTCGTCCTCGGCGACCGTGAGCTCGAGCACGAGCGTCCCGTCGTCCTCCTCGAACTGCTGGACCGACACCGCCTCCGGATCGTCGACGAGCGCCCGGGCGAGGAACTCGAGCAGCTCGACCACGGCGGCTAGCCGCCGCCGGCCGCCGTCGCGCGCTCGGAGCCTTGCTCGTCGACGTCGCCGGCCGCGTCGGCGGGCGCGGCGTCGGCCACGGCGGGCCCTTCCTCGGCGACGTCCGGCTCGGCCGGTGCGTCATCCGTGGTCTCGGGCTCGTCGGATGGCGCCTCGGAGGCCCCGGGCGACTCGCCGCCGCCCCCGGTCTCCTCACCCTCGGCCGCAGCAGGGCTCGCAGGCTCCTCGGATGCCCCACCCGGGGTGCCGCCCGCCGCGGCTCCTCCGTCCGGCGTCGCCCGCTCGGGCGGCGCGTCGCGCTCGGTGGCGCGCAGCAGGCTGCGCACCGTCTCCGAGGGCTGCGCCCCCCGCGCGACCCAGTGCTCGATTCGCTCCCGGTCGAGGACGATCTCGGACGGCTGGCGCTGAGGGTTGTAGCGCCCGACGGTCTCGAGCACGCGGCCGTCGCGCTTCGAGCGCCCGTCGGCGACCACCACTCTCCACACCGGGTTCTTGCGGCTGCCCACCCGGGTCAGCCGTACGCGCACCGCCATCTTTGTCTCGTAACCTCGTCGTCTCCGGAGAAACGCGCGCGCGACCCGGGACCGGGCCCCGCGCGCAGCGGCGAACCTTAGCGCCCGCCGACGAGCTGCGACAGGGACGGCATGCGCCCGCTCGAGAGCTGGCGCATGACCTTCTGCATCTGCAAGAACTGCTTGACGAGCTGGTTGACCGCCTGCACCGAGGT
>DATHAN010000038.1:0-6409 GCA_035296645.1 Thermoleophilaceae bacterium | reverse complement strand
GCGGAAGTCCGCCGAGGGGATCGGGTCGCCGTGCGGGTCGCGCGTCGGCTCGCCGAGCTTGGCGGCGATCGTCTGCTCGAGCTCGCTCGACAGCACGTGCTCGAGCACCTCGGCCTCGGCGTGCACGCGGTCCCACGGAACCTCGAGCACCTCGGCGAGGAACAGCTCGAGCAGGCGATGATGGCGGATCACCTCGAGCGCGAGGCGGCGCCCCTCGTCGGTGAGGCGTACGCCGCGGTACGGCGCGTGGGCGGCGAGGCCGAGCTCGTCGAGCTTGCGGACCATGGCCGAAACCGAGCCGGGGGTGAGCGCGAGCCGCTCGGCGAGCGCCGTGGTGCCCACCGAGCCGGTCCCGTCCTCGCCGAGCGCGTAGATCGCCTTGACGTAGTCCTCGACGACGGGTGAGCGATCGGTCAGTTCGCTGGCCGACATAATGCAGGTTCCAATTTACCAAAACATTTGGTTGGGTACGATTGGACACGCGGCGAGTCCGGCGGCGGGGTGAGTGCACGGGGCGGTCGGATTGGCTCGCCGATCGAGGCATCGTGAGATGCTCGCGGACGTGACCGCCGCGTCTTCACGAGCTCGTCTGGGCGCTGTGGCCGTGGTACTCGCGATCGCCGGCGGCACGGTCGCCGGTTGCCGCGCCACCGACTTCCTCGACGACGTCGGGACGGAGCATCTCGACCTCGGACGCATGGAGGCGGACATCCGATCCCGCCTCCAGCGACGGCTCGAGGCCGACGCGCGCAGCACGCGCCGGTCGGTGACGAGCGTCGGGCACGTCCGCTGCCGGGAGCGCTCCGAGCTCGAGGCGATGTGCCGGGCGCGGGTGTCGCGTCCGAGCGGGCGCCGGCTGGTGCGGATCCGCGTCTCGGTCGATCCCGACACCGGCGCCTACACGTGGGAGGTCGTCGGGTAGTGGCGGCGCTCGCGCGGGTCGTGCTCGGCGGCGCCGGGGCGCTTGCGCGCCTGTCCGTCGCCGCGGGCGCGCCGGGCGGGGTCCTACGCCGCTATCGCGCGGGACTCAAGATGGGCGCCGACCTTGCGCTTGACGCGCTGGAGCGCGTTGTCGACGGTCTTCGTGTCGCAGCCCAGGCGCCCGGCCATCTCCTCGTACGAGCGCCCGTCGAGGTAGAGCGAGAGCACCGAGCTCTCGAGCTCGGACAAGGCGGTCGACAGGCAGTCGACGAGGCTGTGGAGCTCCTCGGCCGAGATCACCTGGTTGACCGGGTCGTGCGCCGACGGGCCGGGAAGCAGCTCGTCGAGCGGGGGCTCGGACTCCCCGTCGGCCGCGGGCGTCTGCGAAAAGGACACCGACTGGTTGAGCGGCGTGTGCTTGTTGCGCGTCGCGGTCTTCACCGCGGTGATGATCTGGCGCGTGATGCACAACTCCGCGAAGCTGCGGAAGCTCGACTCGCGATCGGTGCGGTAGTCGCGGATCGCCTTGTAGAGGCCGACGAGCCCCTCCTGGAGCAGGTCGTCGGAGTCGCCTCCCAGCAGGAAGTAGGAGGACGCCTTGAGGCGCACGAAGCCGTAGTACCGGCGGACGATGCGGTCGTAGGCGTCCGACCGCCCCCGCTTGGCCAGCGCCACGAGGTAGTGGTCGTCAAGCTCGACCTCAGGGTGCGAGCGGGCCACCCGGAGCGGAGAAGTGGAGATGGAACCAGCCACGGACGTCCCTTCCGGGCCGCTGGAAGCGACCCTCAGCGTCGTCGAAGTGGCGGACGTACCTCCCCTGGTCGCGCCCTAGCCGGCCCGGACCGAGGATCTAAACCTCGAGTCCAGGCTTATGTTGAGCGGCAGTATTGCCGCTCCGAGCAGCCTTGTCAAGCGCCCGCGGCGCGGAAGTGAAGAACCCCGTAGACGAGCGCCGCCGCCGCGGCCGAGACGTTGAGGGATTCGATCCGCCCGTGCACCGGCAGGCGTACGAGCTCGTCGCAGGCCGCGGCGACCCGCGGACGGACGCCGCGGCCCTCCGAGCCCAGCACGAGCACGACGCGGCCGCGGTAGTCCGGGCGGTCGTACGGGACGGCCCGCGCGAGCACCGTCCCGTACACCCATGCGCCGACCTGCTTGGCGACGCCGAGCCAGTCGGCCAGGTTGCGGACGCGCGCGATCGCCAGGTGCTCGACCGCGCCGGCCGAGGCTCGGCACACGGCCGGCGTCACCTGCGCCGCGCGCCGCTCGGGGATCACGACGCCAGCGGCGCCCGCACACTCGGCGATCCGGCAGACGGCGCCGAGGTTGTGGGGATCCTGGACCTCGTCGAGGGCCACGACGAGCGCGTCCGGGCCCGATAGCAGCCCAGCGGCGCCGGCGTACGGGTAGGGCTCGACCTCGGCGCACAGCCCCTGATGCTCGGAGCTACCCGCTCGGGCCTCGACCTCGGGCGGCGAGGCGAGCTCGACCGGGACGCCCGGCGTCCCGAGCGCGCGCGCCGCCGACTCCGTCGCCCACACGCGGCGCACCGAGCGGCGGCCGCGGAGCGCCTCCCGCACCGCCTGCCGGCCGTAGACGACCATCATCCCGCCCGTCAGCGCCGGGCCACGAGCTCCGGGCCGCTCGGCGTGTCGCGCACCTCCCAGCCGAGCGCGGCGATCTCGTCGCGACGGGAGTCCGCGGTGGCGAAGTCGCCCGCGGCGCGCGCGGCCTCACGCTCGGCGAGCAGCTCGCGGACGCGTGCGTCGGGCAAGACCTCTCCCGCGTCGCGCGCCGCGCCCGCGCCGGGAAGCAGGTTGTCGATCCCGAGGCACGTGAGCATCGCCGCGAGCGCCCCCACGCCGACCCGCTCGCCCGCGTCGAGGCGCCGGTTGGCCGCACCGACCCAGTCGAACAGCTCGGCGCGGGCCGCGGGCGTGTTGAAGTCGTCGGCGAGCGCGGCGAAGAAGCGCTCGGCGTACGGATCGAGAGCCTCGGGCGCGGGCGCCGACGGATCGAGCCGCCGGCACAGCTCGCGCACGCGATCGACCGAGCGCGCCGCCTCGTCGAGCAGCTCCTCGGAGAACGCGAGCGGGCGGCGGTAGTGGCCGCTCGCCAGGTAGTTGACGAGCGCGTCGCGCCCGAAGCGGTCGAGCGCCTCCCCGAGCACGCGGATGTTGCCGACCGACTTCGACATCTTCTCGTCCGACAGCCGCACGATGCCGTTGTGCATCCACACGCGGGCGAGCGGGGCGCCGCGCGCCGCCTCGGTCTGGGCGATCTCGTTCTCGTGGTGGGGGAAGACGAGGTCGGAGCCGCCGCCGTGGATCTCGAAGTCGAGCCCCAGCAGCTCCTCGGCCATCGCCGAGCACTCGATGTGCCAGCCGGGACGTCCCCTCCCCCACGGCGTGTCCCACGCCGTGTCCTCGCCCGGCTTGTGCGCCTTCCACAGGGCGAAGTCGTGGGGCTCCTCCTTGAGCGCCACGTCGGCCTCGTCCTCGCCCTGCTGCATCTCGGCGAGCGGCCGGTTCGAGAGCTTGCCGTACCCGGGGAAGCTGCGGACGCGGAAGTACACGTCACCGCCCGAGGCGTAGGCATGGCCGCGCTCGATCAGCGACTCGATCAGGGCCACGATCGGTCCGATCGTCTCGCTGGCCTTCGGCTCGCGATCGGGGCGTCCGAGACCGAGGCGGTCGGTGTCCTCCACGTAGCGCTCGGTCATCTCGCGCACCAGCTCGTCGCTTGGTACCCCGGCCGCGGCCGCGGCCGCGTAGATCTTGTCGTTCACGTCGGTGACGTTGATCACGAGCGTCGTCGCGTAGCCCTCGTGCTCGAGGAAGCGCTTGAGCATCGAGAAGACGACGTACGGTCGTGCGTTGCCGACGTGGATCGGCGAGTAGACGGTCGGGCCGCACGCGTAGATGCCGACGCGCCCGGGGTCGCGCGGCTCGAGGGTCCGCAGCGCTCCGGTCAGGGTGTCGTCGATGCGGATCTCGCGCACGCCCGGAGCGTATTGCCGGTCGCGGGCGGAGCGGCGCGCCGTGGGTCGCCCCTCAGCCGAGCGGCGGGCGGTGCTCGGCCCACGGCCGCTCCGCCTCGAGCTCGGCCGCGAGCGACAGGAGCGTGGCCTCGTCGCTCGCATGCCCGACGAGCTGGACCGAGAGCGGAAGCCCCTGCCCGTCGAACCCCGCCGGCACGGCGGCGGCCGGCTGCCCGGTGAGGTTCCACGCCGGCGTGAACCCGCCCGGCCATCGGGTGCCTTCGGCGAGGCGCGTGGTCACCGGACCGAGGCCCTCGAGCGCCCCGATTTCGGTCGCCGGGGCGGCGGTCGTCGGCATGAGCAGGACGTCGCGCCCCTCGAGGACCGCCCCGAGTCGTCGCGCCGCGCCGCTCTCGCGCGCGCGCTCGCGTGCGATCCCCGCGCCGGGCACGAGCGATCCGAGCCGAACGGCCCTGCGGGTGCGGCGCTCGAGCCGGTGCGGCTCCGGCATGCGCACGCCGTCGTCGTGGACGCCGCGCAGCGCGCGGACGAGCGCGCGGGTCACCGCGGCCCCGTAGTCGATCCGCCCCTCGACGACCTCGTGCCCCAGGCCCGCGAGCAGCTCCGCGCTGACACGAACCGCTTCGAGCGCGGCGTCACCCGCCGGCCTCAGGAACGGCGGCGGATTCATCGCGACGACGATCCGGAGCCGATCCGGTCGCCGGGAAGCGGCCGCGGCGAACGCCCCGCCCGCGTCGCTCGCGCCCGAGCCCGCAGCCGGCGCGCCCGCGACCGCGTCGAGGAACAGGCCGGTGTCGAGCACCGAGCGCGTGAGCGCTCCGGCCACGCTCAGGCCGTGCCAGTGGTCCCCATCCGGGGCGAGCGGGACCCGCCCGCGCTGCACCTTGAGACCGAAGAGCCCGCAGCTGGCGGCCGGGATGCGGATCGACCCCAGGCCGTCGCTCGCCGTCGCGAGCCCCACCAGGCCCGCGGCTGCGGCGGCGGCCGATCCTCCGCTCGAGCCCCCGGGGGTCCGGTCGAGTTGCCATGGGTTGCGCGTCACGCCGAACGTCGCGGACTCGGTGAAGCCCCACTGCGCGAGCTCGGGCGTGTGCGTCTTGCCGATCACGACCGCACCCGCGGCGCGCAGGCGCCGAACGAGCTCCGAGTCGCGGCGGGCCGGCGGCCCGTGCGCCGAGGTCCCGTGGGTCGTGACCTCGCCCGCCACGTCGGAGACGTCCTTGACCGCGATCGGCACGCCGAGCAGCGGACGCCGGTCGCCGGCCGCCCGGCGAGCGTCCGCCTGATCGGCGTCGGCAGCCGCCCGCTCGCCGAGGACGACGCGAAACGCGTTCAGCTGGGGGTCGAGCGGGGCGATCCGGTCGAGCGAGGCCTCGACGAGCTCGCGTGCCGAGACCTCCCCGGAGGCGACGAGCTCCGCCTGGCGAGCGATCCCCGCGAACATGAGCTCCGCCGCGTCGCCGGTCATGCGCGGTCCACCGTAGCCACCGCCATCGCCGCGATCCCCTCGCCGCGGCCGGCGAACCCCATCCCCTCGTTCGTCGTGAACTTGACGTTGACCGCCCGCGCGCGCAGGCCCGCGGTCGCGGCCAGCGAGGTGCGCATGCGGTCGCGGTAGGCGCCGAGCCTCGGGCGCTCGCAGACCACGGTCGCGTCGAGATGGAGGATCGTCCAGCCGTGATCCTCGAGGAACGAGCACACCTGGCTCATCAGGTCGGAGCTGTCGGCGTCGCGCCAGCGCTCGTCGGTGTCGGGGAAGTGGGTGCCGATATCGCCGAGCCCGGCCGCTCCGAGCAGCGCGTCGATCGCGGCGTGGGTGAGCACGTCGGCGTCGGAGTGCCCGGCGAGGCCGAGCTCGGCGCCCTCGACTTCGACTCCGCCGAGCACGAGCCGCCGGCCGGCCACCAGGCGGTGCGAGTCGTAGCCGATGCCGGCGCGGGCGCTCACGACTCCCACCCGAGCGGCACGAGCCGCCGCTCCCGGTGCTCGAAGACCGCGATCTCGCGCACGCCGAGCGAGCCCAGCAGCTCGACCGCCTCCTCGTAGCGGTAGCCGAGTTCGTTGGGGGTGTGCGCGTCGGAGGACAGGGCGACCGGCCGCCCCGCCTCGAGGCACATGGAGAGGAAGGCGGGCGACGGGTAGATCTCGCGGGCGGCCTTGCGCAGGCCGGCGGTCGACACCTCGACCGCCACGTCGGACTCGACGATCCCGTCCATGGCGAGCTCGTAGTGGAAGCGCGGGTCTCGCCGCGGCGCCGGGCGCTCCGGGCCCCACATCTTGACCAGGTCGGGATGGCTCAGGACGTCGAACAGCCCGCTCCGTGCCGCCTCGCCGAGCGTCGCGAAATAGCGCGACCACACCTTGTCGGGGTCCGGCTCCGACCGCCATACGTCCCACTCCCCGCCCATGTCGACGGCCGCGTCCCCGAGGAAGTGGACGGAGCCGAGGACGTAGTCCCAGTCGCCGCCCTCGAGCAGGTTGGCGATG
>DATHAN010000037.1:0-2524 GCA_035296645.1 Thermoleophilaceae bacterium | reverse complement strand
CTGGTACGGCGTGGCCATCCCCGAGGAGCTCGGCGGCTCGGGCGGGGGCCTGCTCGAGGCGTGCCTGTTCCTCGAGGAGACCGCGCGCGGGGAGGCGCCGATCGGCGCGTACCCGGTCACGCTGATCGTGGTCGGGTCGCTCGCCTGCTTCGGCTCCGAGCAGCAGAAGCAACGCCTGCTCGGCCACGTGGCCGATGGCGGCGCGCTCGCCATCGCCATGTCGGAGCCCGAGGCGGGGTCGGACGTGGGCGCGCTCCAGACCCGTGCCGAGCGCTCCGACGGCTCGTGGGTGCTGGACGGCTCGAAGCTGTGGTGCTCGTACGCGCACAAGGCGGAGGAGATCCTGGTCGTGTGGCACGGGGGGTGGGACATCGAAGCACGACGGGCTGTCGATGGTGCTCGTTCCGCGCCAGGCGGAGGGCCTCACGATCACGCCGATCGAGACGCTCGGGGGCAGGGAGACCAACGAGCTCCACCTCGAGGCCTGCCACGTTCCCGCCGACGCGCTCGTCGGCGCGGAAGGCGGCGGCTGGACGCAGCTCATGGCCGGCCTCAACACCGAACGGGTGATCCTCGCGGCCTCGGCGCTCGGGCTCGCGCAGCGCGCGTTCGACGAGGCGCTCGCCTATGCCAAGGAGCGCCGACAGTTCGGGCGTCCGGTCGGCTCGTTCCAGGCGACCCAGCACAAGCTGGCCGACCTCGCCGCCGCGCTCGTCCAGGCGCGCCTGCTGGTGCGCTCGGTGGCGCGCATGGCCGACTCGGAGCCCGACCGGATGCTGCCCCAGGAGGCGTCGATGGCCAAGCTCGCGTGCACGGAGCTCGCCAAGCGCTGCGCGCTTGAGGGCATGCAGATCATGGGCGGCTACGGCTACGCGAGCGAGTATCCGATGGAGCGCTACCTGCGCTCGGCCGTCGTGACGACGATCTTCGGCGGCACGTCGGAGATCCAGAAGAACATCATCGCCAAGACGCTCGGGCTGTGAGCGCCGCGGGGACAGCGGCGCGCCACCCGCCCACCACGGATTTCCCCGCGCGCGTCGCGCTCGTGGCCAACCCGAGGTCGGGGCCGGGCGTCGATCGGTCGGAGCTCGAAACGGAGCTCCGCCGGGCGGGGGCCGAGGTCGTGTCCTTCGGGCTCGACCAGTTCGACCAGGCGGCGGCGTGCGGCGTGGACCGGCTCGTGGTCGCGGGCGGCGACGGGATGCTCGCGCCGGCCGCCGAGGCGGCGCGCACGGCCGGCGTGCCATTCGCCCTCGTCCCCACCGGCACTGCCAACGACTTCGCCCGCGGCGCGGGGCTTCCCCTCGACCCTGCCCGCGCGTGCCGCCTGGCCGTGCACGGGCGGCGACTGAGGACGCTCGACCTCGCACGCATGGACGGCCGCGCGTTCGTCAACACCGCCTCGATCGGCCTGTCGGTGCAGGCGGCCGACCGCGCGGTTCCGCTGAAGCGCGTACTCGGGCGGTTCGCCTACATGCTCGGCGCGCTGCGCGCGGGCCTGACCGCTGCGCCCGTCCGCTGCCGGATCACCTGCGACGGCGACGAGCTGTTCGCCGGGAAGGCGTGGCAGGCGATCGTCGCGAATTCCGGGCGCTTCGGCGCCGGGTCGAGCCTGGAGGAGGCCGATCCGGGCGACGGGCTGCTCGACGCGACCGTCATTCCGGCGAGCTCTCGCCTGCGACTTCCGGACTATGCGTACGCGATGCGGACGGGGACGATTTCGCGCGCGGGCGACGCCCGCAACGTGCGTGGGTGGCGCGTCCGCCTCGAGGTGCCCGGGCAGGTCGCGTACAACGTCGACGGCGAGATCGTCCGCCACGGGTCGGCGGACTTCTGGGTCGAGCGAGCGGCGGCGCAGATCGTGCTGGCCGAGTGAGTCGCTCGCCGCGCGTGCGCCGGCACCGGGTCTGACACCATCCGGGCGTGGACGCGGGGAGGGTCGAGGCGAACGGCGTCGAGCTCGCGTACGACGCGTTCGGCGAGCAGGGCGCGCTTCCGCTCGTCCTGATCATGGGCCTGGGCGTCCCGCGCTTCGGCTGGGACGAGGCGCTCTGCCGCGAGCTCGCCGAGCGCGGATTTCGCGTCGTGCGCTTCGACAACCGCGACGCCGGCGAGTCCACCCACCTGCACGACGCCCCGCGCCCCGACCTCGTCCCCGCATTCGCCGGCGACACCTCCTCGGCCTCCTACCGGCTCGAGGACATGGCCGACGACACCGCGGGCCTGCTCGACGCGCTCGGGATCGACTCGGCGCACGTCGTCGGGGCGTCGATGGGGGGCATGATCGCCCAGACGCTGGCGATCGGCCACCCAGATCGGGTGCGGAGCCTGACCTCGATCATGGCGACGGTCGCGCCGCGGATCGGCGCGCCCCGGCCCGAGGTCGTGTCCGTCCTGCTCGGCCCGCCCGCGCGTACGCGCGACGAGCACGAGCGCTTCACGGTCGACGCGTGGCGGCTGATCGGCTCGCCCGGCTACTCGTTCGACGAGCGCCGCGTGCGGGAGCTCGCGCGCCGGTCGTGGG
>DATHAN010000036.1:0-2050 GCA_035296645.1 Thermoleophilaceae bacterium | reverse complement strand
TCCACCGCGCTGTCACCGCGGCGCTCGAGCGCTCGCTCACCGAGGGCGGCACGCCGCCGCTCGTCGGCTGCCACGCCTCGCACGTCTACCGCTCGGGGGCATCGCTCTACTTCACGGTGCTCGCGCGCCAGCGCCGGGGCGGCGAGCTCGAGCAGTGGCGCGAGGCCAAGGCGGCGGCGAGCGAGGCGATCGTGAGCGCGGGCGGGACCATCACCCACCACCACGCCGTCGGCCGCGCCCACGTCCCGTGGCTCGAGCACGAGGTCGGGGAGCTGGGCCTTGCAACCATGCGCGCGGTCAAGGACCGCCTCGATCCCGCCGGGATCATGAACCCGGGGAAGCTCGTCCCGCCCGCGGACGCGCGGTCGGGCTAGGGCTGAGGGGCGGGCGCGCCGCCGGCGCCACCGCCCGCGCCGCCGGCGCCGCCGCCCGCGCCGCCCGCCGCGCCCGCCGGTGGACGCCCGCGCAGGACGTCGGCCACCGGGACGCGCAGCACCGACTCCCCCGAGTGCCTCGGGTTGCGGTCGAGCCGCTCGCGCGAGATGTCGATGAAGCGGTAGTCGCGGAAGTTCGGCGGGAGCGGCCCGGCGCCCTGGAGGTTGCCGCTGTCGTCGGTGACCTGCCCGCCGAGCGACGCGGCGTCAGAGGGCGAGTCGTAGAGCCAGACCTCGTACGCGGAGTCGCGGCCGCTCGGCCTGAGCCGGCGCGCCTGCACGAGCAGCTGGAACTGGCGCGCTCGCTCGGCGATCACCGCGACGCCCTCGGCTCGGCCGCGGCCCACCGGTCGCATGACCGCCTGTCCGACGAGGCGGGCTTGTGCGCCCTGGCCGCCGGCGCCACCCTGGGCGCCACTCGGGCCGCGATCCGCGGTGCGGTCACGCTCGTCGCCGCCCCCGGTGAGCAGGACGATCGCGACCACGAGGGCTGCGACCAGCGCCGCGGCGGCTATCGCGCCGCCGATGATCCGCCGCCGGCGGACGATCGCCTGCGACTCGGGAGAAAGCTCGCGACGCTGAGCGCCGGTCGGTCGCGTCCAAGAGTAGTCCCGCGACTCCCCGGCGGGCGACGGCGCCAGCGTCGGCTGCGCCTCGTCGCCGCGGGGGCCAGCCTCGGCCTCGGACGGCGTCCCGGCGCGGGCGCTGGCGCCCTCCGCGAGCCGCTCGCGGGGCTCCCCGGCCAGAGCGCCCGCGCCGGCGGCCGCGCCGCCGGCGCCGGCCGCCCCGGCGCTCGCCGCCCCGCGGCGGCGGCGGCGCTCACCCGCCCCGTCGCCCCCCGGCTCGGGGATCTCGGGGCGGTCGCCGTCGCCGTAGAGCGGGTCGAGCGAGTCGACGAGCGAGGCGACCCAGGCGCGCGCCGCCTCCGACCGCTTGAGGTGGCCGCGCGTGGCCCGGACCTCCGGCCCGGTCTGCTGGCCGAGCACGTAGTCGGCGACCTGCCCGCGCCAGTCGCCGTCGACCCGGCCGGCGCTCGCGGGGGCGAGCGAGGTCAGCGCGTCGCGGGCGAGCTCGCGTACCCGCGCGGCGGGCATGTCGAGCGTTCGGGCGATGTCGTCGTACCCCTTCCCCTGGCGCAGCAGGAGCTCGACGATCGCCCGGGACTGCGGATCGAGGGTGTCGAGGGTGGCCATCCGGGGCCCAAGGGTACCCTCCGCGCGTGCCGCTGCCGCCATTCACCGTCGACCGCGAGCGCACGCTCGACGCGACGCTCGGCTTCGAGGCGACCGAGGTCGGGCCCGAGCTCGCCCGCGGCCGCTTCTCGGCCGACGACCGCGTGAAGCAGCCCTTCGGGCTGGTGCACGGGGGCGCGTTCGCCGCGCTCGCCGAGTCGCTCGCCTCGCGGGCCACGGCCTTCGCGGTCGCCGACGACGGCCTCATCGCGGTCGGGCTCTCGAACCACACGAGCTTCCTGCGGCCGGTGACCGAGGGCTCGGTCCACGCCGAGGCACGCCGCCGCCACCGCGGCCGCACCACGTGGCTGTGGGAGGTCGACTTCACCGACGACGCGGGTCGTCTGTGCGCGCTGTCGCGGGTGACGCTGGCGGTCCGCCCGC
>DATHAN010000035.1:0-3461 GCA_035296645.1 Thermoleophilaceae bacterium | reverse complement strand
CCGGCTGCTCGTGTGGCAGTCCGCCTCGCTGCTCGACCAGGGCAAGCGCAACACGCTCGCGTGCTCGCACGCCAAGCGCTTCGCCGCCGACTCCGCGATGGAGATCGCCACCGACGCCGTCCAGGTCTACGGCGGGTACGGGTTCATCAAGGAGTACCCGGTCGAGAAGCTCATGCGCGACGCCAAGATCATGCAGCTCTACGAGGGCACGTCGCAGATCCAGCGCCTGGTCATCGCGCGGGAGGTGCTGCTGCCGCGGCGCGTGTCGGAGCCGGCGGCGACGGCGGCGTAGCGCGACCGGAGGGGCGCGCGGGCGGCGCCGCTCCCGGGCCAAGACCAGCCGCCCCTCTGTCACGATGGGCGGCGATGCCCCAGTCCCGCAAGAGCGCCGGCTCCGGCCGCGGCGCGGCGACCGCGCGCGGCGGCCCGTCGGGTGGAGAATCGGCGGGCGAATCGGTGGCGGGCGAATCGGGGCGCCGCGGCTCGGCTCGTGCTCGCCGCACCCGCCGCGAGCCCGCCCAGGTGCCCGACCGCGACGTCGGCACGCGCGAGGCGATCGCCCAGGCGAGCCGGCTGAGCGACCCGGAGGAGGCGGCGCGCGCCGCCGGCCGACCGCAGCGCGGACGCTCCGGCGACCCCTTCACCGGCGAGCTGCGCCGCCGCGAGGTCCTTCCGCTGCTCGTCCTCCACCTCATCAGCGACACGCCGTCGTACGGGAACCAGCTCATGGAGCGAATCTCGGCCATGACCGCCGGCGTCCTGTCGGTCAACCCGAACACGATGTACCCGCTGCTGCGCTCGCTCGAGGGCCGCGCCCTGATCGAGGGCAACTGGGAGCACCCCGAGCGGCGCAGCCGCCGCTACTACTCGATCACCGAGGCCGGCCGCGCCGAGTACGAGCGGCTGCTCGCCGAGGTGAGGCCGTTCCTCGACTCGGTGGCGCGCTCGATCGATGAAATCGTGGCCGAGGTGTACGGCTGAGCGGCGAGCGCTAGCCTTCCGGCGGCCACCGCGACCCGTCTCAGCGCCGGAGCCAACGTGCCGCGGGCGCGCTCGCGGGCCCCATCGTCCCGACCTGGAGGATCAGCGTGTTCGTATCGAAAGCCGCCGTCGTCGGTGCCGGCACCATGGGCGGGGAGATCGCCCAGACGATCGCTGCGGCGGGCTACCCGGTCGTGCTCAAGGACGTCGAGCGGCGCTTCGTCGACCAGGGCCTCGACAAGGCGCGCGAGGTCACTCACGGCCAGCTCGCCCGCCAGGTCAAGAAGGGTCGCCTGAGCGAGCAGGAGGCGGAGCTACAGGCCGAGGCGACCGTCGACCTGATCGAGGGGACGGTCGACTATGACTCCTTCGGCCGCGTCGACTTCGTTGTCGAGGCCGTCCCCGAGCGGATCGACGTCAAGCGCCGCGTGTTCGCCGAGCTCGACGAGGTAACCCCCGGGCACACGATCCTGGCCTCGAACACCTCGTCGCTCTCGATCGCCGACATGGGCCGCTCGACGAGCCGCCCCGGCAAGGTCGTCGGCTTCCGCTACTTCTTTCCGGCGTCGGTCATGCGCCTGATCGAGGTCATCGAGGGCGACGGGACGACCTCGGCCGAGACGGTGCAGGCCGCGTCCAACTTCGCCGGGTCGATTCGCAAGCAGCCGATCCGTTGCCGCGAGGTACCGGGCTTCGTGGTCAATCGCGTGCTGCTCGCTTCGATCTCCGAGCTGTGGCGGGCCGAGGCCGAGGAGGGCCTCGAGCCGGCGGATATCGACAGGGCGGTGTCGGAGGCGGGGGCCGCGCCGATGGGCCCGTTCTACCTCACCGACCTGCTCGGCCTCGACACCGCGCTGCACTCCGTGGAGCACCTCAACGCGAGCTACGGCGACCGCTTCTTCGTGTCCACGAGATTGCAGGAGCTCGTCGCGGCCGGGGACCTCGGCCAGAAGACCGGAAAGGGTTTCTATGACCACGCAAGCTGACAGCACGACCGGCGAGAGCGCGACCGGCGAGCTCGTCGAGCGGTTCACGCTCAAGGCGCTCGTCGAGTGCTGCCAGCTGATCGAGGAGGACGTCGCCGGCGTCAAGGAAATCGACCTCGGGATGATGGCCGGAGCGGGCATCGTTCCCGGGCCGCTGGCCCGCGCCGACGAGCAGGGGCTCGACGACGTCCTCGCCGCGCTCGAGCGGGCCGAGGCCGCGTGGGGGCCGCACTTCTCCCCGCCGCGAGTGCTGCGTCGCCTGGTGTCGCAGGGCCGGCTCGGCCGCAAGGCGGGGCAGGGCTTCTTCCCCTACCCCCAGCCCGCCGAGGAGCTCGAGACGCTCCAGCTCGAGGAGCGCGACGGCGCGTCGATCGTGTGGCTCAACCGGCCGCCGACCAACCCGATCTCGCCGCAGGTGATCACCGACCTGGGGGAGGCGTGGCGGCGCCTCGACGGCCAAGCGCGGGCCGTGGTCATCGCGTCGTCGACGCCGTTCGCCTTCTCCGCCGGCGCCGACATCAAGGAGTTCCAGGGCGGCGGCGCCGGCGAGGGCGGGGCAGAGCTGGTCGACGCGGGGCACGAGCTCATGCGGGCGATGGAGCGCTCCTCGACGGTGACGGTCGCCGCGGTCAACGCGGTCGCCTACGGCGGGGGGTGCGAGCTCGCCATGGCGTGCGACTTCCGGATCGCCGCCCGGTCGGCGACCTTCGGCCAGCCGGAGATAAACCTCGGGATAATCCCCGGCTTCGGCGGGACGCAGCGCCTGCCGCGGCTCGTGGGGGAGGGCAAGGCGCTCGAGATGAACCTCACCGGCGAGCCGATCTCCGCCGAGGAGGCGCTGCGGCTCGGGCTGGCCCACCAGGTCGTTCCCGACCACGAGCTGCTCGACACCGCGCTCGCCTGGGGGCGCAAGCTGGCCCGCAAGGCGCCGCTCGCCATCCGGCAGATCAAGCGCGTGGCGCATCAGCCGGACCTCGACGAGGGGCTGGCCGTCGAGAAGCAGGCCTTCGCCGACGTGTTCGCCTCCGAGGACGCGCGCGAGGGAATCTCGGCGTTCCTCGAGAAGCGCACGCCGTCGTTCGAGGGCCGGTGAGCGTGGAGGCGGGCTCGGGCCGCGCGGTCGGCACGGCGGCCGCCCGCCCTGCGGCCCCGCAGGGCGCGGCGCGTCTGGCCGAGCTCCTGCGGAGCGCCGAGCGAGCGGTCGTCCTCACGGGCGCGGGGGTCTCGGTGCCGTCGGGCATCCCCGACTTCCGCTCGCCGGGCACGGGGCTGTGGGCGAACGTCGACCCCATGAAGGTCGCCACGATCGACGCCTTCCGCCGCGATCCGGACCGCTTCTGGCGCTTCTACGGCGAGCGCTTCGCGACGCTCCACGACCGGCGGCCGAACCCCGCGCACGCGGCGATCGCCGAGCTCGAGCGCCGCGGGCTCGTACGCGCGGTGATCACCCAGAACGTCGATCGGCTGCACCGCGCGGCGGGCACCCGTCGGCTC
>DATHAN010000034.1:0-3432 GCA_035296645.1 Thermoleophilaceae bacterium | reverse complement strand
CTCCCCGGGTAGGACTCGAACCTACAACCTAGCGGTTAACAGCCGCTCGCTCTGCCGATTGAGCTACCGGGGAATGGCGGGCATGGGCGCGCCGGCGCCCGCGCGCGAAGGCTAGCGAAGGCCCCGGCACTCGCCGGCGTGCGCCGACATTCAATCGGCCTCGCCCATCAGCTCGTCGAGCTCCTGACGCACGCGCTCGCGCTCGCGCACGAGGACTCCGTGGCGGTCGAAGTCGTGGTCGCTCGCCGCGCGGCGGAGCTCTCGCTCGACGCGCCGCAGGTCGAGCTGGAGGAAGGTGAGGCGCAGGACCGGTTCGGTCGAGGGCTCGGACTCGGCGAGCATGGCCGTCTCGGTCACTAGCGCGGCGACCTCCTCGTCGTCGGGCAGCTCGCGGAGCGGGTCATCGAGGTGCTCGCGCAGGTGCCGCCCTACCGGCTGCATGCGCTCCGAGAGGTGCCCCTCCTCCGCCCGCTCGAGCAGCTCGCGCCCGAGGCGAGGCTGGCTCAGGCACATGCTGAGGAATGCCTGCTCGCCGCGCTCGGCGGGCGTGGCGACGGCTCCATGGGGCACCGGACGCGGCGCGGCCGACGCGTCGCGCGCGGGGCCCGGTGCGGCGGCCGCCGATCCGCTCGTCCGGCCGTTGGGCGTCGCCGGCGAGCGACCCGAGGGCGCACCCTGGGCCCCGGCCGGCGCCAGATAAGACGCCGGCACCTCGAGGCGGTCGGCGAGCCGCCGGACGAGCTCGTCGCGGACCACGCTCCGCTCGGGTGTCTCGCCCACGAGCGGGCGCAGCCGCTCGAGCGCGCGGTCACGTCCGCGCGCGCTCGAGAGGTCGCCGGCGGACAGCACCCGCTCGGCCTCGAACTCAGGGACCGACAGCGCGAGGTCGAGCAGCCGGTCAAACGCATCACGGCCCTCGGCGGCCACGAGGTCGGCGGGGTCGCTGCCCTCCGGCAGCGCCACCACGCGCAGCTCCATTCCGCGCTCGCGGGCCCCCCGTGCCGCGCGCAGCATCGCCTCGTGACCGGAGGCGTCGGCGTCGAGCGCAATCAGCACCGTGCTCGCCGCGCGGCCGAGCTCGGCGAGCTGGTCGGGAGTGAGGGCCGTGCCCATGATCGCCACCGCCTCCTCGACCCCCGCCCCGTGGAGGGCGAGCACGTCGGTGTACCCCTCGACGACCACGACGCGCCCCGCGCGCGCGGCCGCCGCCCGCGCGTGGTCGATCCCGAACAGGTGGCGGCCCTTGTGGTACAGCTCGTTCTCCGAGCTGTTCAGGTACTTCGGCTTCTGCGAGGCGCGCACCGCGCGGGCTCCGAAGCCGAGCACCCGCCCGCGAGCGTCGGCGAGCGGGAAGGTGATCCGCGCCCGGAAGCGATCGAAGTAGCCGCCCTGGCGGCCGCGCTGCGCGACGCCGGCAGCGACCAGCTCCTCAGGCGAGTAGCTATCGCGCTGGCCGGCGACGAGCACGCGGTTCCACGCGCTAGGCGCGTACCCGACGCGGAACGAGCGCAGCGTCTCCTCGCGCAGGCCGCGGGTGGCGAGGTGGTCGCGGGCGCCGCGCGCCTCGTCGGACTCCCACAGGTAGCGTGCGTAGAACGTCGCCGTGCGATCGAGGAGGCGCATCAATCGCTCCCGCCGCCGGCGCGACTCCTCGGCGCGGTCGTCCTCCTCCTCGCGCTCAAGCGTAACGGCGTAGCGGTCGGCCAGGTGCTCCACCGCCTCGGCGAAGTCGAGCCCCTCGGTCTCGCGGACGAAGGAGATCGCGTCGCCCGAGGCGCCGCAGCCGAAGCAGTGGTAGAGGCCGTGCTCGGCGTTCACCGAGAACGACGGAGTGCGCTCTTCGTGGAAGGGACACAGCCCGACGAAGCGGCTCCCCACCCGCCGCAGGTCGGTGCGTGCCCCTACGAGCGCGACCATGTCGACCGCGTCCTTGACGTGCTCGACCGACCCGCGCGTGAACAGCGCCATCGGGGGCCTCAGGCGACCGGGCGCCCGGAGCCGCCGGAGAGCTCCGCGTACGCGCGCTCGGCGTAGCGGTCGGTCATCCCGGCGATCCAGTCGACGATGCGCTCGGACTCGGAGGCGTCGGGCGCGAGCGGCTCCGGCGGGCGCTCGAGGCACGCGTCGAACAGGCCCGAGACGACGTCCTCGATGCGCGTGTGCTCGGCCCGGACCGCGTCGCCGAGGTAGACGCGGTGGAACATGAACGTGCGCAGGCTCGCCATCGCCTCGCCCACGTCGTCGCCCTGGACGATGTCGCCCGCCTCGGCCGAGCGGGCGACGAGGTCGCGCACGAGCGTGTCGATGCGCTCGGACCCCGTCGCGCCGAGCGTCTCGATCTCAGCGCGGGGGAGCTCCTCGGCTCGCAGCACGCCGGCGCGCACGGCGTCGTCGATGTCGTGGTTGATGTAGGCGATCCGGTCGACGAGCCGCACGATCCGGCCTTCGAGTGTGGCGGGTGGCTCGTCGCCGGTGTGCCGGAGGATCCCGTCGCGCACCGGCTCGGTCAGGTTGAGGCCGCGGCCGTCGCGCGCGAGCCGGTCGACCACCCGCAGCGAGTGCTCGTTGTGGCGGAAGGCGCGGCCGAAGCGCTCGCGCAGGCGCCGATCGAGGACGCCTTCGCCGATGTGGCCGAACGGCGGATGGCCGAGGTCGTGACCGAGCCCGATCGCCTCGGTCAGGTCCTCGTTGAGGGCGAGCGCGCGTGCCGCCGTCCGCGCGATGCCGCACGTCTCGAGCGTGTGGGTGAGGCGCGTGCGGTAATGGTCGCCCTCCGGCGAGATGAAGACCTGCGTCTTGTGCTTGAGGCGGCGGAACGCCTTGGAGTGGACGATCCGGTCGCGGTCGCGACCGAATGGTGTTCGCACCGGCGAGTCGTCCTCGGACGCCCTGCGCCGCGCCGGGTAGGAGGGCGTGGCGAGCGGCGAGAGGAACGCGTCCTCCCACGCCTCGACGCGACTGCGGAGCGACGTGCTCTCGAGCGTTGCGGCCACGCCCGCATTGTCTCAGGGGCGACGGCGGGCGTCCGGCTAGCGCGGCAGGGGCAGCGAGCCCTCGCCGTAGTCGACGCGCACGGGGCCGGGCTCTCCCTCCTCGAGGCGCCAGGCGAGTGTGACGGGACCGTCTCGCGCGGCTCGATCACCGCCAGCCGGCCGGTACGGCGCAGCTCCGACTCCGACAGCTTCCCCGGCTCGCCCGTCGGCGGGTAGAGGCCGTGGAGGAAGCTCGAGACGAAGGTCGCGGTCCCCTCGACCCTCGCCCCCCGGCGGTTTCGAGCCGGACGTCGCGCGCCTTGATCCGCATGCGCCGGAGGGATCCGTTGCGGAGCCGCCCGCTCAGCACGCGGTCGCTCGGCAGCGACGCGGGCGTGAGGACGCGTGGCTTCCCCGCCCACGCCAGGGGACCGCCCGCTCCATCGCTGCGACCTCCACC
>DATHAN010000033.1:0-4323 GCA_035296645.1 Thermoleophilaceae bacterium | reverse complement strand
CTACTCGCAGCAGAAGGCCGAGGTCGAGGGAACGCTCGCCCACCTGCTGCTGCGCACGCCCCGCACGCACGCGTGGGTCTTCCGGCCGTGCATCGTCGCCGGGCCGCGCGCGCAGGCGCTGCTCGAGAAGATGCCGTACCTCCGCCTCTCGGACGAGCTCCCGAGCGCGGTCACGCGCCTGCTCGAGGCGGTGCCCGCGCTCAAGCCCGTGATCCCCGACCCCGGCATCCGCTTCCAGTTCGTGCACGAGGACGACGTCGCCCAGGCCTTCCTCGCCGGCGTGCTCGGCACGGGCGCGCCGGGGCTGTACAACCTCGCCGGGCAGGGCACGGCGACGATGAGCGACGTCGCCACGGCGCTCGACTGGTATGCGGTGCCGGTCCCCGAGCTCGCGGTCGAGGCCACCGCCGAGATGCTGTCGCGCGTGCCCTCGCTGCCCGAGGCGTTCGCGTGGATCCATACCATGCGGCGCCCGGTCCTCATGCGTACCGACCGCGCCCGCCGCGAGCTCGGCTGGCGCCCGGAGCACACGACCAAGGGGACCTTGCGCGAGCTCGTCGCCGCCCGGACGCGGTAGTGCAGCGTTCGTTCGTTGGCCAGGCAAATCCGACCTCGACCACGACTTCAGGAGCGACCATGACCGGCTCTTCCACCCAGGGAATCAAGACCGTGCTGCACCCGGTGTCCGACCTGGCGACGGCCAAGGCGGTGTACACCGCCCTGCTCGGCGTCCCGCCGCAGACCGACGGCTCCTACTACGTCGGCTTCGAGGCCGAGGGCCAGCACATCGGGCTGGTGCCGGGCGGGGGGCCGGAGGGCATGACCTCGCCGGTGGCCTACTGGCATGTGCCGGACATCGAGGCGAAGGTGGTCGAGGTGACCGCCGCCGGTGCCACCGTGAAGGAGGCCGCGCACGACGTCGGTGGCGGCCGCCTGGTGGCCACCGTCACCGATCCCGATGGCAACGTCCTCGGGCTGCTTCAGGACCGATGAGTGCCGACCTGGCCCCCGCCACGAGCCCGGCTTCGGCTCGCGGCGTGATCGCTATCCCGGCGCTCAGCCGGAGCGGTGAGAAACGACGTTGACGAGCGTGCCGCTCGGCTCGCGAAGCATGAAGCGCCGGACCCCCCACTCCTCGTCGCGGAGCGAATAGGCGATCTCCAAGCCTTGCTCGACGGCCCTGGCGTGGATGGCGTCGACGTCAGGCACCTCCACCGAGCTGCCCGGCGCCGCCATGTCGTCGTTCGCGATGATGGTCACCTGGGCCGAGCCGTTGGTCGGCGACACCACGGTCACCACCCAGCCCATGTCCATCGCCACCTCGAAGCCGAGCAGGTCGACCAGGAAGTCGCGGGTCTCAGCGGGCTGGTCGGACTTGATGTTGGGCACCGCCCGGCGAACGCTCACGCTCGTGTTCTATCGGACGACCACTGATCGAGCAGCGCGCCGGATGCGAGTCATCCTCGATTGGGGAGTTTTCAAGTCGACGCGCAGAGCCGCTAAGACACACAGGTGCACAGCCGGCACAGGAGGAACGATGAGCGCAAAGAAGGCCACGCAGAAGTCCGCCAAGGGTGCCACCACGAGCGGCAAGAACGCCAAGGGATTCACGGACGAGGAACGAGCCGCGATGAAGGAGCGCGCGCAGGAGCTGAAGGCGGAAGCGCGGCGCGGCCCGCGTGCGCCCAAGGCGGACGGGGAAAGCGCGGTGCTCGCGAAGATTGCCGAGATGCCGGAACCGGATCGCGCCATGGCCGAGCGGCTCCACGCGATCATCGAAGCCAGCGCGCCAGACCTCTCGCCGAGAACCTGGTACGGGATGCCCGCGTATGCCAAGGACGGCAAGGTCGTCTGCTACTTCACAGCTGCGTCGAAGTTCAAGGAGAGGTACGCGACGCTCGGCTTCAACGCCGCGGCGAACCTCGACGAAGGCAACATGTGGCCGACCTCCTTCGCGCTGAAGGAGTTGACCGGCGCCGAAGAGGCAAGGATCAGCGCGCTCGTGAAGAAGGCGGTGAGCTGAGGACCGAGTCTCGCCGATCCACGGCGCGGTGCCTGAGTAGTACGGAGTGGCGCCCGTCGGTCACGCGCCCATCCGCGGCCCGGGCCGCTTCACGTCAGCGGCGGGCGGCAACCGCGGCCGCGTCAGCAGGAGGTGCGCTGGTCGCCCGGGTCGGTCAGCCAGGAGTCGTCGCCGGCACCGCCGTTGGCAACGTCGTTGCTCCGGGTCCCGTCCGCGGCGTCGAGGTCGTCGCCGCCCTGCTGGCCGGAGTGGACATCGCGGCCCGTGTGGCCGGTCAGCTCGTCGTCGCCGAGCCCGCCGACGAGCTCGTCGTAGCTACCGAAGCGCCGACCGCGAGTCAACCGCGAGCGTCGCCGCACCGGCTCAGGTCTCGGCGCGCTGCTTCAGCCCCTCGACCGGCCGGCGGAGCAAAAGGTGACGGATCCGGTCCTCGGCCGGCCCGCGAATGCCCTTGCTCAGCAGGCTGAGCGTGCGGTTGAGGCCGATCTCCAGGCTGTAGATCGCACGCGTCCGGCCGTCCCCGAGCTGCTCGAAGCGCCACGAGCCCACGAGCGCCTTGAGGTCGCCGCGCTCCCGCCGCCAGTCGATCCGGTCGGGCTCGCCGTACGAGAAGCGCAGGTGCACTTTGAGCCTGGCGACGGACGCGTCGAGCTCGGTCTCGACGAGCGACGGCCGGCCGTCGCTCCCGCGTTCGAGCGCGCGGGCGGCCTGCATCGTCCCCTGCCACTCCGGCGCCCGCTCGACGTCTGCGGCGACCTCGAAGCAGCGCTCGATCAGGGCCGCGATCTCGATCGACTCGGAGCCCTCGAGGTCAGGCATGAGCCCCTCTCTTCCCGGTAGGGGAGCTACTTACGCCCGCCCGCGTGTCTCGCCGCGCCTCCCCGTCGCTCGAGCATCACGAGCGGGATCTCCCGCTCCGTGTAGCTCGCGTAGCGGTCGAAGCCCTCGAACTGGTCGACGACGCGTGGCCACAGACGCTCGCGCTCATCGTCGCTGGCCGCCCGCGCGCGGACCGCGCGGCGCTCGCCGCGGAGGTCGATCTCGGCCTCGGGGTGCTCACACAGGTTGAGCCACCAGGCGGGTGGGCGGTCGAGCCCCGCGTTCGAGGCGACGAGCACGATCCGGTCGCCGTCCTCGAGATAGCCGACCGCGGTCGCGCGCGCCGCGCCCGAGCGCCGGCCGCGTGTGGTCAGGGCGAGCACCCGCTGGCGCGGGGCGATCGGGTTGCGCGCCCCCACCCGGCCGCGCGTGGCGCGTAGCACGCGGGCGTGCAGGCGCGTCGCGCGCGTAGCCACGGCGCGCGGGCGGCTGAGCAGGTTGGTGAGCCGCGCGGCCGCGCGGCGGCCGCTCACGTGCGCGCGCTCGCCGCGCCCGCGCGGCGCCAGCGTGTCGCGTCGGGCAGCGGCGTGAGGACGCCCTCGAGGCGTTCGCGCAGGTGCTCGTAGTCGGGCGGGAGCGACAGGCGCTCGCCGAGCGTCTCGAGCGGCTCGTCGCTGGTGAACCCGGGACCGATCGTCGCCAGCTCGAACAGCACCCCGCTCGGCTCGCGGAAGTAGACCGAGCGGAAGTAGAAGCGGTCGATCACCGGCGTCGGCCGCGCGCCCGCGGCGACCACGCGCTCGCGCCACGCGAGCTGGTCGTCCATGTGGACGGCCCACGCGACGTGGTGGACAGTCCCCGCGCCGGGGTGACCCTGGACGTCGGTCGAGTCGTAGACGACGCGACCGCCGCGCTCCGAGCCGCGCGCCTCCCACTCGCCGCTCCCCCGCGGCTCGAAGGCGAGCGCCTGCTCGAGCAGGTCGCGACTGCGCTCCGGCTCGGCGGTGAGCGCCCGCACCGCGTCGAAGCCCTGGAGCGCGTGCTCGTCGGGGATCTCGCGGGCGCGCGCGATGAGCGGCTCGTCCGGGACCTCGGCGACGCGCAGCTCGTGCTCGAGGCCCTCGGGGTCGACGAACACGAGGGACGCGTCGTCGGTCCGCGTGTCGACGCCCTCTTCGCCGAGGCGGCGCTCCCAGAAGGCGACCGCGTCGGCCGATGCGACCCGCCACACCACGCGATGGACCATGCCGGCGCCGGCCCGACCGGGCGCGGCGTTCGGGTACTCGAAGAAGGTGAGGTCGTTGCCCGCCGCGCCCTCCTCGTCGCCGTAGAAGAGGTGGTAGACGGTCGGGTCGTCCTGGTTGACCGTCTGCTTGACCATGCGCAGGCCGAGCACGCGCGTATAGAAGTCGACGTTGCGCGGCGCGTCGCCCGTGATCGCCGTGATGTGGTGAATGCCCTCGAGCCTCATCGAGCAACCT
>DATHAN010000032.1:0-3211 GCA_035296645.1 Thermoleophilaceae bacterium | reverse complement strand
TCGGGTCCGTGACCGCCTCCTGATAGCCGGACATGGCGGTGTTGAAGACGACCTCGCCCGTCGCGCCCGCCGAGCCCGCACGGGCCTGGCCGTCCGCGTCACCGGCGGCCGGCGCCCCGCGCGTGAGCGCGCCGGCCGCCTCGCCGTCGAAGCGCACGCCGTCCTCGAGCAGGACGTAGGCGCCGCTCACGCCGCGCTCCCCGCGCGCATGGGCGCGTGCCGCGCCGTCGTCCGGCCGGAGCCACGCGCCGCTTCCACCGAATCGCCGAGTCGCCAGGCCACGGCTCCGCCCGCCACGGTGAGGACGACCCGGCCGGTGAGCTCCCGGCCGGCGAAGCACGAGTTGTCGGAGCGGCTCCGGTAGCCCTCCTCCCCCACCGTCCAGCGCGCCGACAGGTCGACGAGGCACACGCTCGCCGGCGCGCCCGGCACGAGCCGCGGGGCGCGAACCCCGAACGGCTCGCCGCCCGCGGTCATCCGCTCGACGAGCAGCCCGAGCGGGAGCGCACCGGGCTCGACGAGCTCGGTGTAGAGCGCGGCGAACGCCGTCTCGAGTCCCGTGGTCCCCATCGCCGCGAGCTCGAACGGCTCCTCCTTCTCCTCGCGCGCGTGCGGTGCGTGGTCGGTGGCGACGCAGTCGATCGCCCCCCAGCGGAGGCCGTCCACGAGCGCCCGGCGGTCGTCCTCGGCGCGCAGCGGCGGGTTCATCTTGCGCGCGGTGTCGAGCCCCCGCACCGCTTCGTCGGTGAGCGCCAGGTGGTGCGGCGTGGCTTCGGCGGTGATTGCGACGCCCGCCGCCTTGGCGCGCTCGACCGCCTCTACCGACTCGCGCGCGGACAGGTGCTGGACGTGGATGCGCCCACCCTCGTACCCCGCGATCGCCGCGTCGCGGGCGACCATCGTCGACTCGGAGATCGACGGGATGCCGGCGACCCCGAGCAGGGCGGAGACCGCTCCCTCGTGCATCGCCCCGTCGCCCGAGAGCTCGCGATCCTCCTCGTGCAACGCGAGCGGACGGCCCGCCAGGCGCTGGTACTGGAGCGCGAGGCGCAGGGTGCCGGCCGAGCGGACGGGTAGGCCGTCGTCGGTGAAGGCCACAGCGCCGGCGTCGGCGAGCTCGGCCATCTCGGTTAGCTCCGCGCCGGCCTGGCCGCGCGTCACGGCGGCGAGGAAGCCGGTGGGAACGCGGGCGCCGGCGCGGGCGCGCTCGCGGAGCGAGCGAAGGACCGGGGCCGTGTCGACGACGGGGTCCGTGTTCGGCATGGCGAGGATTCCGCCGAAGCCGCCGGCCGCCGCCGCGTGCGTCCCCGAGTCGATGTCCTCCTCGTCCTCGCGCCCGGGGGTGCGCAGGTGGACGTGGGGATCGAAGAAGGCGGGAAACGCGTGGAGGCGGCCACCGTCGATCTCCTCGGCCTCGGGCGGTGCCTCGAGGCTGCCCGGCGCCCCGAGCTCGGCGATCACGCCGGCGCGGATCAGCAGGTCGCCCCGCCCGTCGAGCCCCGCCCGCGGGTCGAGCAGGTGGGCTTCGCGAATGATGAGATCCGCGGGCGGCGACGGGCGGACGTCGAGCTCCACGCCGGGGCCAAGCCCGCCGGGCGCGGGCGGCGCGGTCACGTGCTCCGTCCCACGGCCTCGGCGAGCGCCGGCGCCGCGAGCGCGGCGTCAAGCTCGGGGCCGGGGGTGTCCGAGGTCTCGGGGGCGCTGCTCGGGCGCGCCTCGTCCGCCGGCTCCCCGGCACCCCCGCTCGCGAGCAGCTCGTACAGGACCGCCATGCGCACGACCACCCCCGACTCGACCTGCTGGGCGATGAGCGCCTGTGGCGAGTCGATCACCTCGGCGGAGAGCTCGACGCCACGGTTGACCGGCCCCGGGTGCATGAGGATCTGCCCGGGTTGCAGTCGGCGTGCGTCGACCTGGTAGCGGGCGGCGTACTCGCGCAGCGACGGCACGAACGAGCCCGACATCCGCTCGCGCTGCATGCGCAGCGCGTACACGACGTCCGCCTCGGCGAGCTCGTCGAGCGACGCGCGCACGCGGCAGCCGAGCGACTCGATCTCGCGCGGGATGAGCGTCGGCGGGCCGGCGACCGTCACCTCGCATCCCATACGCGCGAAGGCGAGCACGTTCGAGCGGGCGACGCGGCTGTGGAGCACGTCTCCCACGATCCACACGCGCAGGCCGTCGAGCCTCCCGGTGCGACGCCGGAGGGTATACAGGTCGAGCAGCGCCTGGGTCGGGTGCTCACGCTTGCCGTCGCCGGCGTTCACGACGCCGGCGGGGGTCCAGCGCGCGACGAGCTCCGCCGTTCCCGCCCACGGCGAGCGGATGACGACGAGCGCCGGGTCGTAGGCCGACAGCGTCCGAACGGTGTCCTTGAGCGACTCGCCCTTGTCGACCGCCGATCCCTGCGCGCGCACGCTCACCGTGTCGGCCGAGAGCCGCTTGGCCGCGAGCTCGAACGACGAGCTCGTGCGCGTCGAGGCCTCGTAGAAGAGGTTGAGCACCGTGCGCCCCCGCAGCGCGGGAACCTTCTTGATCTCCCGCTCGGAGACCTCGGCGAAGCTCTCGGCGCGGTCGAGGATGCGCTCGATGTCAGTGCGCGTGAGGTCCTCGATCGAGAGCAGCGAGCGCCTCACGAGCCCGGCTCCCGCGCGACCGCGGCGGCTTCGGCCGGCGCCGCGCCGTTCTCCCCGACCGCGTCGGAGGCCTCGACGATCGTCACCTCGTCGACGCGGTCGAGCTCCGCCACGCGCACGTTCACCCGCTCGTCGCGGGCGGTCGGCAGGTTCTTGCCGACGTAGTCGGGGCGTATCGGCAGCTCGCGGTGGCCGCGGTCGACGAGGACGGCGAGCTGGACTCGCGCGGGGCGCCCGTAGTCGAACAGCGCGTCGATCGCGGCGCGCGCGGTGCGACCCGTGTACAGCACGTCGTCGACGAGGACCAGCGTCCGCTCCTCGAGCGGGAAGTCGATGTGCGAGGCGTGGACGACCGGCTGCCGCGACGGCGAGCGCAGCCCGACATCGTCGCGGTAGAAGGAGATGTCGACCTCGCCGAGGGGGATCGGCCCCTCGCACAGGTCGAGCAGGCGCTCGTGCAGGCGACCCGCGATCACCGCGCCGCGACGGTGCACGCCGACGAGAGCGAGATCGCGACCGCCCGTGCGCTCCACGATCTCGTGGCTGATGCGGGCGAGCGTGCGCCGAACATCCTC
>DATHAN010000031.1:0-2833 GCA_035296645.1 Thermoleophilaceae bacterium | reverse complement strand
GTGCGCGACTTCCTCGAGCGGCTCTCGCCCGAGACCCGTCTGCGCCGCTTCGGCACGCCCGTGCCGCGGGTGGGGGAGTCCCTCGTCCGGCACTTCACCCTGCCCGACGGCCGCCGACGGTTCGCGGTGCTGGCAACCGCTCCGGCCGACCACTCCGAGCGGGTGATCGGGATCGCCGACGTGGCCCTGTTGCGGTCGGGGACCGCCGAGATCGCGTTCGTGGTCGATGACGATCTCCAGGGCCGCGGCGTCGGGCGCGTGCTCGCCGGGGCGGCAGCTTCCCTGGCCGCGCGTCGCGGCGTGCGACGGCTCCGCGCGGAGGTCGGCGGCGGCGGGCCGGCGGCGCTCGCGCTCATGAAGCGACTCGGCCCGACGATGAGCGGGATCGAGGAGGGCTCGTCGGTGGCCTACACCGCGCTTCCGGTTCCCGCCGAGTGGGGAGATTCGCCCGCCGTCGAGCTGGGCGAGCGGCGCGCGAGCTGAGACCGCGCCCGCCCGCACCCGGCGGGAGGCCCGCCGGTCTGCGCGCCGTACGCGGCGGCGGCCATGGCGGCCGCCGGGCGGCCCACGACAATGAGCCCATGACGTCTGAGGGCTCGCCCGCCGGCCTCGAGTCGCGCAACCCGGCGACCGGCGAGCTCGTGGGCGCCGTGGTGCGCTGCGACGCGGCGGCGCTCGAGGCGGCGGTAGGGGACGCAGCCTCGGTCCAACCCGCCTGGGCCGA
Organism: Thermoleophilaceae bacterium; assembly: GCA_035296645.1. GTDB lineage: Bacteria > Actinomycetota > Thermoleophilia > Solirubrobacterales > Thermoleophilaceae > JACCUC01. The sequence continues at coordinate 2,109 of DATHAN010000031.1, read as the reverse complement.
GCTCCGCCTGTCCGACCGCGCGCGCTACATGCGTCGCGCGGCGCAGGTGACGATCGACGCCATGGGCGAGCTCGCCGAGCTGATCGCGCGCGAGTCCGGCCGCCCGCGCTCGGAGGCCGCCGCCGCCGAGCTGCTCCCGACCGTCGACGCGCTCCACTGGATCGCCGATCACGGGCCGCGCCTCCTGCGCGACGAGCGTGTGCGCCCGCGCCAGCTCTACCTGCTCGGGAAGCGCCACCGCCACGTTCGCGACCCGCTCGGGGTGGTCGCGGTCGTCTCGTCTCCGGCGCGGCCGTGGCTCGAGCCGCTGATCCAGGCGGCAGTTGCCCTCATGTGCGGCAACGGGGTCGTCCTGAATCCGGCGCCCGAGACCCCGCTAGTCGGCGAGCGCGTCGCTCGCGCGCTGGTGCGCGCCGGAGTGCCCGAGGGCCTCATAGCCGTGGTGCACGGCGGGAGCGAGGTCGCAGAGGCGCTCGCCGCGACCGACGGCGTCGAGAAGGTGTTCCTCTCGGGCGACGGCGGGACCGGCCGCCGCGTCGAGGCCGCGTGCGCGCGCCGCGGCAAGGACGCGGTGCTGGAGCTCGGGGGCAGGGACCCGCAGCTCGTGCTCGCCGACGCGCGCCTCGACGAGGCGGTGGCCGGGACGCTGTGGGGCGCGTTTGCGGGCGGCGGGCAGCCGTCGGGGTCGATCGAGCGCATCTACGTGGCGGAGGAGCGGTTCGAGGACTACGTCGAGCAACTCGTCGCGAAGGCGTGCGCCCTGCGCGTCGGCGACCCGCTCGACCCGGTGACCGAGCTCGGCCCGCTACTCTCGCCCGGTCGGGCGGAGCAGGTGGCGGCCCTGGTCGACGACGCACTCGCAGAAGGCGCCGAGCTGCGCTGCGGAGGGCGTGCGTCGGGCGGACGGCTCGGGCCGGCGTTCTTCGCACCGACCGTGCTGACCGGAGTGACTCCGGAGACGCGGATCGCCCGCGAGCCCGTTCCCGGGCCGGTCGTCACGGTCAGTCCGGTGGCCGACGAGGAGGAGGCGATCGCCCGCGCCAACCACTCGCCGTGGGCGCTCGGCGCGTCGGTGTGGACGCGCGACCGTGCCCGCGGCGAGCGGATCGCCCGCCGCCTCGACGCCGGGATGGTGTGGGTCAACGACCACCGCTACTCGTACGGCGCCGTGGAGAGCGCGTGGGGCGGCCACGGAGCCTCGGGGCGCGGTCGCGTGCACGGCGACCCGGGGTTCCGCGAGTGCGTCGAGATCAAGCTCGTCGCCACCGACTCCGGGCGCGTACCTCGCCCTTGGTGGCCTCCGTACGACGCCTCGCTCGGGCGCGCCGCGGAGGCCGGCGCCCGGATCCTGTACGGCCGCGACGAGCAGCGCTGGCCGGCGCTGCGGTCCGGGGCGCGCCCGCTCGCGAGCACGGGGCTGCGCGCGCTCCGCGCCGCGCTGCGCCGCTGAGGCGACCGCTACGCGGCCGTCGCCCGCGCCGCGGGCGTGAAGCGCAGGCTCCCGGGCAGGAAGGGGATGACCGCGCGCTTCACGTACTCGGCCCCGCCCGCCACGAGCGCCTTGCGGACGACCGCCGGCGGCAGCGGCGAGAACCCGTACTGGCGGCGGATCTCGCCGGGGAGCAGCGCGACCGTTATGAAGTTGACCGTCTCGACGAGCGGCCGCGCGACGAGCGGGAGCGGCGGCTCGAGCACGATCCGGCGAGCACGCGTGCGCGCCCAATCGGTCACCACGAGCGTCCCGCCTTCGAGCATCTCGCGGCGGTACTCGCGCAGGTCGGCGAGCGTGTCAGGCATGTCGCCGTCGCGCAGCCCGAACAGCCGCCCGACGACCTTGTAGTCCTCCCAGTAGGCGGCCTGCTCGCGCCCGTCCAGCCCGCGCACGTACTTCCGGTACACGGTAAGCCCCGAGTCGACGAGCGTGAACAGGATCCACATGAGGAGCTCGGGCTGGTCGGCGCGGTAGGGAGTCCCCGCCGGGAAGGGGCCCGCGTCCTCCTTGAGTCGCCCGCGCACGCGCGCGTGGGCGGAGCGCACCTGTGCGGTCACCAGCTCGGCCTCCTCGCGCGTGCCCCATCCGATCGTGCCCATGACCTCCGCCGTGCGCGC
>DATHAN010000030.1:0-10867 GCA_035296645.1 Thermoleophilaceae bacterium | reverse complement strand
GCATTGGCGCACGAGCGCGTGCTCGAGTCCGCGCTCGCCCGGACCACGGTCATCCCCATGCGCCTGTGCACGATCTACGCGAGCGAGGAGTCGGTGCGCGAGATGCTCGCGCGCGAGCGCCCGGTGTTCGGCGACGCCCTGAGTCGGCTCGAGGGACGAACCGAGTGGGGGGTCAAGATGTTCGTCGATCGCCGGGCGCTCGAGGAGATGGTGGCCGAGCGCTCACCGGAGGTCGCCGCCCTCCGCGAGGAGGTCGAGGCGCTTCCCGAGGGCGAGGCCTACATGCAGCGAAAGCGCCTCGACACGGTCGCCGGCGAGGAGGCGGACGCACTCGTCGACGAGTGCGTCGACGACGTGCACGGCCGGCTCGCGGGACGCGCCGCCGAGGCGCTCCTCAACCCGCTCCAGCGGCCCGAGGTGTCCGGGCGCGCCGGCGAGATGCTCCTCAACGGCGTGTATCTCGTCGAGGACACGGCGACCGACGCCTTTCACACGGCGGTCGACGAGCTCAAGGCGCACTACGACGAGCTGGGCTTCGAGATCGAGCTGACGGGGCCGTGGCCGCCGTACAACTTCGTCAAGAGCTCGATCGAGGCCGCCAGGTGACGCGATCGCGGGCGATGGCGCGCGACCCCCGGGACGAGTCGCGGCGCGCGGACGAGCGCGCGCAGCGCGACGCGAACCTCGCCCGCGCCCGCGAGCGGCGCGAGGTCGACCACGAGCGCGCCCGCGACCGCCGCGACGCGGCGATCGAACGCTCGCGGCGCAACCGCGCCGAGGCGAGCGCGGGGCGGAGGTCGGCGGCGGAGCGGGCGCGGCGCGAGCGCGAGGTCTCGCTGCTCGAGATGATCGACCGGCTGCTCGCCGGCGGCGTGGTCATCCACGGCGACATCACGCTCGCGGTCGCCGACGTGGACCTCCTGTACGTCGGTCTGCGGGCGATCATCGCGTCCGTCGACACCGTCGAGCGCGACCTAGTCGGTCCGCTCGATCGTCCGCGCAACCGCTAGGCGTCGTGGTCTACGTCTACGCGATCACTGAGCCGGACGCAGAGGCTCCGGACGCGACCGGCTTCGAGGGAGCGCCGCTGAGGATGGTTCGCGCGGGGGCCGTGGCGGCGATCGCGAGCGACCTCGACGGGCGCGTCGAGCCGGGCGAGTCCACGCTGTGGGAGCACGAGCAGGTGGTCGAGGAGCTGATGAGCGCCGGCGCGCTCCTCCCCATGCGCTTCGGCAGCACGCTCGCCGACGAGGTCGCCCTCGAGGCGATGCTCGCCGATCGCGAGGAGGAGCTCGCGCGCGGGCTCGCCCGCGTACGGGGTGCGGTCGAGCTCGGCGTGAGGGCGCTGCGGGAGCCCGAGGACGAACCGGGCGCCGAGATCCCGGCGCCGGCCGACGCCGAGGCCGGCGCCGCGGCCGGGACCGAGGCCGAGGCCGGGGCCGGCACGACCTACCTCCTGCGCCGGCTCGGTCGAAGCCGTCGGTCCGAGGAGCTCGCCGACGAGGTGCACGCCCCACTCGAGCTGCTCGCCCGCGAAAGCCGGCGGCGCGTGGTCACCGTGCCGCGGATCGTCCTGACCGGTGCGTACCTGATCGACGAGCGCAGGGTCGAGGAGTTCCGGGCGATGGCCGAGGAGCTCGACGAGCGGATCGCCGAGGCGGCGATCCTCTGCACGGGGCCGTGGCCGCCGTACAGCTTCGCGCCCGGGGAGCCGGTCTCGTGAGCACCCCGCCGCCCAACCCGCGCGGACGCGCCCCCGCCGCGCGAACGAGAAGCCGCGCGGCGGAGCGGCAGAGCAAGCTGCTCTCGGGACACGACGACCTCGAGCTCTTCGGAACCGAGCTCGACCGGGTCGGCGAGGCGCTCAGCCGACGCGTGAACGCCGACCCCGAGAAGCTCGAGAAGGGTCTCGCCCAGCTCGTCCTGACCCTGGTCGAGCTGCTGCGCCAGCTCATGGAGCGGCAGGCGCTCCGGCGCATCGAGGGCGGCACCCTGACAGCGGAGGAGACCGAGCGCCTCGGCCGGACGTTCATGTTGCTCGAGCAGCGGATGGAGGAGCTCAAGCAGGAGTTCGGGCTCGAGGACGAGGACCTCAACCTCAACCTCGGCCCCCTGGGAGACCTGATGTGAGACGACCGGCCAGGCGCCGGCCGGGGAAAGGAGCCAAGCGAGATGGCAGACATGCAGGAGCGCTACCTCGAGATCCTCATGAACCAGGTGCGCGACGTCCAGTACCCGAGCCTCGAGGTCCTCGACCGGATCGAGGCGAACCTGACTACACGCGAGCAGCTCGAGGAGTACCTCGAGCTCCTGTTCGAGCGCGTCGAGAGCTGTGAGTACCCGAGCAAGCAGCTCCTCGACCGCCTCGAGCGGCTATCGCCGCTCGCGTAGCGGCCGGGGGCGCCCCTGGGCCTGGTCGGCGAGCGCTCGCGCTACGGCTTGGAGCCGCGCGGCGCTCTCAGCAGTTGGGCGCCGGGTTCGGCCCGCAGATGTCGTGGACCGACCGGTCGTCCTCGGCCGTGCCCGGGTCCGGCCCGGCGCCGGCGTCGCCGCCGCCCGAGCCCGAGCCGCTCCCGGAGCCACCCGACCCGCCGCCTGCGCCCGCGCCGGCGGATGCGCCGGAGCCCGAGCCGGCGCTCGCGCCGTCCGCGCCGGCGCTCGCGCTGTCCGATCCCGCGCTCGCGCCGGCCTCGTCGCCGGCCGAAGCCCCGCTCGTGCTCCCGTCACCGCTCTCCTGCACCTCGCGACGCAGCTCCTCGAGCTTCTTCTCGAGGTCCCCGACGCGACGATCGAGATCGTCGACCTTCTCCGTGGGCACCGACTGCGAGGCCGGCTCCCCGTCGGCCGATTCGCCGCCGCACGCGGGCAGGACGATTGCGCCGGCGGCCAGCACGCAGGCGAAGACGGCGGTGGTCGGCTGGAACATGGTCGGACCTCCTCGGGGTTCGCGGGCGGCGGCGAATCGGGCGCGACGCGGCGGCCGCCGACCGGCGCCGCAGTCTAGCGGCCCCTCCTGCGGCATCCTGTGGCCGGGATGCGCGTTCCGGCCGACAGCGAGATCGTCGCCCCGGAGTTCCCCCCCGAGCTCGAGTGGCTCAATGTCGCCTTCCTGCGGGTGGACAAGCTGATGGGTCGCAACGCGCTGCTCGTCGAGTTCTGGGACTTCGCGCGCGTCAACTCACTGCGCACGCTTCCCTATCTGAAGGCGTGGCACGAGCGGTATTCGCCCCTCGGGTTGCGCGTGGTCGCGGCGCACACCCCGGGCTACTCGTTCGGGCGCGACCGCGAGGCGGTCGCCCACGCCGTCGAGCGGCTCGGTATCGACCACCCCGTCGTGCTCGACTCGGCCGGAGGGCTCTGGCGCCGCTACGGCAACAAGGGCTGGCCGGGCCGCTTCCTGTTCGACCGGCGGGCACGCCTGCGCCACGTCCACTTCGGCGAGGGCGAGTACCTCGACACGGAGCTCGCGGTTCACGAGGTCCTGCGCGAGATCGAACCGGAGGCCAAGCTTCCGGACCTGCTCGAGCCGCTCCGTCCCGAGGACGCGCCGGGGGTGCTGCTCGAGCCGCAGACCGCCGACGTGGCCCTCCCCCGCGACCGCGACCGCCTCGAGCTCGCGCGCGACTGGACCGACGGCGAGGACTACATCGAGGCCAAGGACGCGGGCGCGGCGGCCGAGACGTCGTTCACGGCCGGTTCCGCATACGCCGTGCTCTCGGGCGCCGACCTCGAGCCCGGTGTCTACGAGTCCGACGGGCGCGTGGTGGCTGAGACGCCCGGCGTCCGCCTGCACGGCTTCCAGTTCCTGCCGCGGATCGCGGCCGCTGCGAGCTGAGCTCGTGCGCGCCCGCCGGCCTCAGGCGCGGCCGGCGACCTCCCGGCGGATCTCCTTGGGGAGCATGAAGCGCACATCCTCCTGGACGACCTCCAGCTCGGCAACGTCCTCGGTGCCGCGCGCTCGGAAGAAGGCGACGAGACGCTCGACGAGCTCCTCCGGGGCGCTCGCGCCGGAGGTGATCCCGACCGTTCGCGCCCGGGCCAGCCACTCGTCGCGGACCTGCTCCTCGTTGTCGATCAGGTACGAGTGGGCGCCGTAGTCGCGCGCGACCTCGACGAGCCGCTGCGAGTTGGAAGAGTTCCGCGACCCGATCACGAGCACCAGGTCGCACTCGCGCGCGAGCTGACGCACGGCGGCCTGGCGGTTGGTCGTCGCGTAGCAGATGTCGTCGGTGCGGGGGCCGACGATGCTCGGGAAGCGCTCACGCAGGCGGTCGATGATACGCGCGGTCTCGTCGACCGACAGCGTCGTCTGCGTCAGGTAGGCCACGCGCTCGGGATCCGCGACCTCGAGCCGGTCGACGTCCTCCTCGGACTCGACGAGCACGATGTCGTCGGGGGCCTCGCCCATCGTCCCCTCGACCTCCTCGTGGCCCGAGTGGCCGACGAGCACGATCGTGTAGCCCTGGCCGGCGAACTTGGTCGCCTCGACGTGGACCTTCGTCACCAGCGGACAGGTCGCGTCGATGGTCGCCAGGCCGCGCTCGCCCGCGTTGGCGTGCACGCTCGGGGCGACGCCGTGCGCGGAGAAGACCACGGTCTCGCCCTCGGGGACCTCGGTCTCCTCGTCGACGAAGATCGCGCCGCGCGCGCGCAGCTGCTCGACCACGTGCTTGTTGTGGACGATCTCCTTGCGCACGTAGATCGGCGCGCCGTACAGGTCGAGCGCGCGCTCGACGGTCTGGACCGCACGGTCTACCCCGGCGCAGTAGCCGCGCGGGGCAGCGAGCAGGAGACGCTCCGGCGCCGAGGGCCTGCCTGGACCAGGGGCCGGTGGCGCGCTTGGGGTCGTCGTACCGGCCATCGGTCCTCAGAGCCTAGCCAGGAGCTCCGCCACCGCCTCGGAAGAGGCGTCGAGGCTGCGTTTCGAGACCGCCGACATGTCGTCGCAGCGCCTGTGCCAGCAGTCGAAGCTCCAGTCGATCAGGTTGATCGACGGGATCCCCGCGCGGATGAACGGCAGGTGGTCGTCGGCGATCGGCTCCTCGACGGCGGCGGGGAACGCGCACCCAACGCCGGCGTCCGCCGCGGCGGCGCGCACCTCCTCCCACAGCGCCGGGGTCGAGTTCCGCTCGCGCGGGATGGAGAGGTCCCTGTCGGCGACGAAGTCGAGCAGGACCATCGCCGCGGCGCCCGGGTAGCGTCGGGCCGCCGCCCGGCTGCCGCGCAGGCCGGCGCGCTCGAACACGGCGTCCGAGGTACCGCGGGGGCTCTCCTCGCCGTCGAACAGGACGAAGACCACGGTCGGCCGCAGCTCGCGGGGGCGGATCGAGCGCGCCAGCTCGACGACCGCCGCCGTCCCCCCCGCCCCGTCGTTGGCGCCGACGAAGCCCGGCAGGTCCTTCGTGTCGTAGTGGGCGCCGACGACCACGAGCTTGACCGGATCGCGACCGCGCACCGCGCCGACCACGTTGCGCAACGGTCGCTCGCTCGGGCCGCGCGCGGGGACCGACTCGAGGCGACCGTTGGGCAGGTGCCGGCGCAGATCGTCGGCGAGCCGCCGCGAGGCCGCCGAGCCCGCCGGTCGCGGGCCGAGCTCGACCTGGCGCCTGAGCAATGACCACGCACGGTCAGCGTCGACGCGATCGGTCCGAGGGCGCGGCGGGCGGCCGCCCGGGCACGGCGACTCGTCGGGTACCGGAGGGCGCGGGCGGCCCGACACCCTGACGCGGGTCTCGTCGGCGCTCGTCATGACCACGAGCGCGGCGACGAGGCCGGCCACTCCGAGACATATGAGCACGATCGCCAGGGCGCGCATGGGGGGATTGTGACCACGTTCGCACGGCGCCCGCGGCGCGGCAGCAACGCCCGCCGGGGCGCGGTCCGGGCGCAGCCGAGTCGCGGTCTCTGGCGCTCCCCGTGCCGATGCGATCAGGTAACGTGGCGACCGGAATGGCGACGCCGCACAAGGACCGTCTGAGCGCCCTCGACGCGTCCTTCCTCGCGCAGGAGCGCGAGGCCTCGCACATGCACGTCGGAGGACTCGCCATCCTCGAGGGCAAGCCACCGCGGTACGAGGACCTGCTCGAGCACGTCGCCGCGCGACTGCAGCTCGTTCCCCGCTACCGGCAGAAGCTCGCCGAGTCGCCGCTCGAGACCGGGAGGCCGTTCTGGATCGACGACCCCTCGTTCAACCTGAACTACCACATCCGCCACACCGCTCTGCCGCATCCGGGGTCGGAGGAGCAGCTGCGCCTGCTCGCCGGGCGCGTCTTCTCGCAGCGGCTCGATCGCTCCAAGCCGCTCTGGGAGCTCTGGCTGGTGCAGGGGCTCGAGGCCGAGGACGGCGGCGAGGGCGAGCGCTTCGCGGTGATCTCGAAGAGTCACCACGCGATGGTCGACGGGGTCGCGGGCGTCGATATCGCCACCGTCCTGTTCGACCTCGAGCCGGTGCCCGCGCGCGGACCGGAGCCCGAGAACGACTGGACGCCCCACCCCGAGCCGTCCCCGGTCGAACTGGTGGTTCAGAACGCCGTCGACGCGGCCCGGCGACCACTCTCCCTGGCGGGGGAAGCCACGCGGGCGCTCACCCGGCCGCGGCGCACGCTCACCGAGGCGTGGGAGGCCGTCGAGGGAGTCGCCGAGGTGGCGTGGGCGGGGCTCACCCCGGCGCCGGACACCCCGCTCAACGCGCAGATCGGGCCGCACCGGCGCCTCGTGTGGGTCCGCGCGCGGCTGTCCGACTTCAAGCGGGTCAAGGACGCGCTCGGCGGGACGGTCAACGACGTGGTCCTGACCGTGGTGACCGGGGCGCTCAGACGATGGCTCCAGGGCCGCGGCGTGCGCACCGAGGGGCTAGAGCTGCGCGCGCTCGTGCCCGTGTCGATCCGGGCCGAGGACGAGCGCGGCAAGCTCGGGAACCGGATCGCCGCGATGCGCGGCCCCCTGCCCGTATACGCCGACGACCCGGTCGAGCGACTGGCGATCGTGCGCGAGGCGATGAAGGACCTCAAGGACTCGAAGCAGGCGCACGGGGCCGAGGTGCTGACCGCGCTCGAGAGCTTTGCCCCGCCCACACTGCTCGCCCAGGCCTCGCGGCTCAACTTCTCGACGCGGCTGTTCAACCTGATCGTTACGAACGTGCCGGGACCGCAGCTCCCGCTCTACCTGCTTGGGCACGAGCTGCGCGAGATCGTGCCCATCGCGTTCCTGCCCGAGGACCACGCGCTGGCGATCGCGATCATGAGCTACAACGGGCGGATGGACTTCGGGCTGCTCGGCGACTACGACGCGATGTCCGACCTTGGCGACTTCGCGATGCTGCTCGAGGCGTCGCTCGGCGAGCTGCTCGCGGCGGCCCAGCCGCACGATCGCTCGGGGCACGCCGATCTCTACGCGCGCGACAGGGGCAACGGCACTCGCGGGGGCTGGCATCCCCGCTCGCCCGAGCGGTCCCGCGGGGGCGCGGCGAGGACGACACGGCGGGGCTAGGCCGCTCCCTCGGGACGCGGCGCAGCCGGCGGTCCGCCGTCCGGCCGGCCGACGGGGTCTACCGGCGCGAAACGGTACTCAGTACCCGAGCGCGAACTTCGCCTCCTCGCTCATCATCTCGGGCGTCCAGGGCGGCGTGAACACCATCTTCGGGTGCACGTGGTCGACGCCCTCGAGCTCGCCGACGTACTCCTGCATCTGCTCGGTGACCTGAGGTCCGATTGGGCAGCCCGGAGTCGTGAGCGTGAACGTGATGTAGACGTCGGAGTCCTCGACGGTGATCTCGTAGACGAGGCCGAGCTCCATGAAGTCAAGCCCAAGCTCGGGATCGATCACGTTCGCGAGGGCCTCCTCGACGTCCTCGACGGTGGGCATGCGCTCATCGTAGTCGGTCGTCGGCCCCGCCCGGGGACGCCGCCTCTCGCCTCCCGGGCGCTCGGGCGGATAGCCTCGGGACATGCGCTGGCTGCTCGTCGTCGCGGCGTTCATCGTCGTCCCGCTCGCGGAGCTGTGGGCGATCCTCGCGGTCGGCCGCGAGATCGGCGTCGGGCCGACGATCCTCGTCCTGCTCGCCGACTCGGTGATCGGTGCGTTGCTGCTGCGCGCCCAGGGACGTGGCGCGTGGCGGCGGTTCGTGGCCGCGCTCGAGGCCGGCCGCCTGCCGAACCGCGAGATCGCCGACGGCCTGCTGATCATGCTCGGCGGGGCGTTCCTGCTGACCCCCGGATTCCTGACCGACCTCGTGGGGCTCGCGCTGCTCGTGCCGCCCACGCGGGCGCTCGTGCGACGGGCGCTCGAGCGCGGCGTCGCGCGCCGGCTGACCGCGCGCGCCGATGGGCCTGAGACGGGAGGCTTTACGTGGCGCGCAGGCTCGAGTCGCCCGGGCGCGCGCGCGCGCCGGCCGTTCGACGTCGAGGGCAAGGCGAGCGAGCGAGCCGCGGGCCCGCCGCCCGGAGGCCCCAGGCTCGACCGGTGATTGATCCGGCGATCTCGCTCGGCTTCTTCGACACTGCGCAGCGCCTGTTCGGAAGCGTGCGGTCGGGGATCGCCGTGGTCTTCGAGGGCGACGACCACCGGGTGGTCAGAGAGCCGCCTTCCCTGGAGGAGGAGAGCGAGGGCTGGCTCGCCGGTCTCGGGGAGGAGGGGGAAGTCCGCTTTCACCCGACCTCGCCGCCGGCCGAGGTCGACGACGCCCGCACCTTCCTGTGCCGAGTCCGCGGCCGGGTCGGCGGGCGGGAGCTCGCCTGCCTCGGCACGGCGACCGAGACCGTCACTCCGCCCGCGTGGGGCGAGCTCGACGCGACCCGCTTCCTCGTGGCGGCGTTCGACGAGGGGACCGGCCTGGTCGCCCATTCGCGACGCCCGCGGGGCGTGATCGGCCACGGCGGCGAGGCGATCGCCGGCGCGGTCTTCGCGGCGGGCGAGCTCCGCTCCGTCGAGGAGCTCCGCATCTCGACGGTCTACGACGGCGACGGCCGCCAGCGTACGGCGGGACTCGAGCTCTGGCTGCCGGGCGAGGAGTTCCCCCGCCGGGCGTCCGGCGAGGCCCGGGCGGGGGTGTCGCTCGCGCTCGAGGGCCTCCGCGTCCAGCTCGCGATGCTGACCTGGCGCATGGACGGCCGCGAGGGCGCCGGCGCCTACGAGCTCACGGTGCGCGAGGAGGAGCGCGCCGCGTGAGCGAGTCGAGTCCCGCGCGGCGTGCGGTGATCTGCGACTTCGGGGGCGTGCTGACCGTGCCGCTGACCAACGCGTTCACGGCGGTGCAGGAGGAGTCGGGCGCGAGCGTCGAGGCGCTCGCGCAGGCCATGCGGCGCGTGGCCGAGAAGACCGGGCGCCATCCGCTGTTCGACCTCGAGAAGGGACTCGTCTCGGAGGCGGACTTCCTGGAGCGCGTCGAGGCGGAACTCGACGCCGAGGTGAGCCTCGCCGGCTTCCGCGAGACCTACTTCTCCGCTCTCCACGCCAACCAGCGGATGATCGACTACATGGCCGAGCTGCGCGCGCGCGGCCTGCGGACCGCGCTCCTCACCAACAACGTGCGCGAGTGGGAGCCGCACTGGCGCGCCAAGCTGCCGGCGATCGACGCCACCTTCGAGGTCGTCGTCGACTCGGCCTTCGTCGGCATGCGCAAGCCCGAGCCCGAGATCTACACGCTCACCGTCGAGCGCCTGGGCGACGGGCTCACCGCGACCGAGTGCGTGTTCGTCGACGACACCGACGTGAACTGCGCCACCGCACGCGAGCTCGAGATGCACGCTGTGCACTTCCGGGCGACCGAGCAGGCGATCGCCGAGGTCGAGGCCGCGCTCGACTCCGACCGCTAGGGCGGTCGACCGATCAAGCGGCGATGCCGGCGCGCGCCACGACGCGCGCCGGCCGGACGCGGACGAGCAGCTCGCCCTCGACCGCGTTGCGCCGCCCGTACTCCTCAGCGCGCTCGGAGCCCATGTAGCGGCCGCCGATCCTCGTCGCCCAGCGCAGCAGCTCGCCGGGGCTCTGCTCGACGATCGCCTCGCCTTCGATGGTCACGAACGCGAACGGCGGCGTCTCGTCGTCGACGCACAGGCAAACGCGCCCGTCGCGCCGAATCGCCCGCCCCTTCACCGTCTTCGCGCCCGTCGTGAGCATCACGTCGTCGCCATCGAGGTCGAACCACACCGGCACGACGTGAGGCCGCCCGTCACGGCGCACCGTGGCCAGCTTCGCCGTACGCGACCCCTCGAGCAGGAACGCCCGGCGCTCGTCCGGAGTCATCGCCCGCATCAGAGCCTCGAGAAGCCGGGCACGCTCACACCTCCCGAGAGGGCGCGAAAACCAAGCTGAGCAAAGACGCAGGGAGCGACGTGTGCTTCACGCACACGAGCGACCGAGGACGCCGCTCAGCGCAGGTTTGCAGCGCCCTCCCTAGTTGTCGGAGCCGAGGCGGTCCCAGCAATACAACTCCACCGCCTCAGCCGCCAGCGCCATCGTCCGCTCGGGCGAGAGCCACGGAAGCACGGTCTCGAGCGCCTGCTCCTCGGCTACGCCCGCGTCGAAAGCCTCGTCGCCGCGGAAGCCCGCTGCGATCTTGAGCGCCTCGCGCCGGTGCGCGCCGAGGCTCGCGAACGCCCCGAGCAGGAACTCCTTGCTCGCCACGGGCCGACCGACGTCGAGCGACGCATGCCACGCGGCGAGCATGGACAGGTCGTCGTCGTCGAGGTCGTCGACGGCCTGGGCGTAGTGGGTCTCGAGCTCGTCGTCGGGGATCTCGTCGACCCACGCGTGCACCAGCCCGCCGAGGAGCTGGCGACGAGCCTCGCGGCCGACCGACTCGGCGACGACGCGAATCGCTTGCTCGGGCTCGATGAAGCAGAGAGGCATTCGGCTCTTCGTCTCCGGT
>DATHAN010000029.1:0-2448 GCA_035296645.1 Thermoleophilaceae bacterium | reverse complement strand
GGCCGTGCTGGAGCACGCCGGCGAGCGAGCGCGTCGCGTCGACGAGGGGGCCGAGGTCCGGCTCGCGGTTGGCGGTCAGCGGCGTGGGGACGGCGATCATGATCGCCTCGACGCGCGCGAGCTCGGCGTAGCGCGTCGTCGGGTGGATCCGCTCGGAGGCGGCGGCGACGCGCCTATCGGCCACGTCCTCGACGTAGGAGCGCCCGGCTCGCAGCGCCTCCACCTTGCGCGCGTCGACGTCCACGCCCACCACCTCGACGCCCTCCTCGGCGAACGCCACGGCGAGCGGCAGGCCGACGTAGCCGAGCCCGACGATGCCCACGGTCATCGCGCTCAGTCTAGGCCGGGCGCCCGTCGGCGGCCGGACGCGGCCCCGCGCCGATCGTCATCATGCCGCCCGCACGAAGGACCGAAAGCGACACAGGAGCGAAGAAGAGTGGGAGTTCTCGACGGCAAGGCGGCGATCGTCACCGGCTCGGCGCGCGGCATCGGCCGCGCCACGGCGGACCTGCTCGCCGAGCACGGAGCGCGCGTGCTCGTCAACGACCTCGACGGCGACGTCGCCGAGCAGGCGGCGGGCGAGATCGGCGGCGATGCGGTGTCGTTCGCCGGTGACCTGACCAAGGAGGGCGTGCCCGACCAGCTCATCGAGCGTGCGGTCGAGGCGTTCGGCCAGGTCGACATCATCGTCAACAACGCGGGATTCACCTGGGACAGCCCGATCCACAAGATGAGCGACGACCAGTTCCAGGCGATGCTCGAGATCCACACGGTCGTCCCCTTCCGCGTCTTGCGCGCCGCGGCGCCGCACCTGCGCGAGCCGGCCAAGCAGGAGCGCGAGGAGGAGCGCGAGGTGTTCCGCAAGGTGGTCAACGTGTCGTCGATCTCCGGCACGATGGGGAACGCCGGCCAGGCCAACTACTCGTCGGGCAAGTCGGGCGTCGTCGGGCTGACGAAGACGCTCGCCAAGGAGTGGGGCCAGTTCAAGATCAACGTCAACGCGGTCGCCTTCGGCTTCGTCGAGACGCGCCTGACCGCAGCCAAGGAGGAGGCCGAGACGTTCAAGAAGGATGGCGAGGAGATCCAGCTCGGCATCCCCGAGCAGATGCGCCAGATGGCCTCGTACGTGATCCCGCTGGGCCGCGCGGCCTCACCCGAGGAGGCGGCCGGGGGCGTGTTCTTCCTGTGCTCGCCGTGGTCGAACTTCGTGCACGGGCAGGTGCTCAACGTCACGGGCGGCCAGTTCACCGGCATGACGACCTGAGCGGGCGGCGCGCCCGGGGCATGGCCGCGGGCCGGGCCCGTGGCGGCGCGCCCTAGCCTGGAGCCGTGGCGGCTGGCCGGTTCGCAAGCATGTCTCCGCGGCGGCGCGCGGCACTGGCGGCCGCCGCGCTCGTCGCCGGGCTTACGGCGGCGGTGGCGCTCGCCGCCGCGGGCGGGCTGCTCGCCGGGCCCGAGGGCATCCCGGACGCCCCGCCCGGGACCGCGAGCATCTCGGATGCGGCCGCCTTCGAGCCGTTCGCCCTGGACGAGGTCTCGGAGGACGAGCTGCTCGAGCGGGCGCGTGCCGGCTTCTCGCACCCGCTGTACGCGTTCTCGCCGGGCGGAGCTCCGGCAAGCGCCGCCCGGACAGCGCGCTTCCGCGCACCGCTCGAGGCCGCCTCCGGGCGCCACGGCATCGGGCCCGACACTCTCGAGGCGCTCGTCATGCTGGAGAGTGCGGGCCGCCCCGACGTCGCGGCCGGCGATGACCCCGAGGGAGCCGTAGGGTTAGGCCAGATCCTCCCCGGCACGGCGACCGCCCTGCTCGGGATGCGAGTCGACCTCGGGGCCTCGAAGCGGCTGAGCGCGGCGATCGAGCGCGTGCGCCGGCGCGCGGAGCGCGCGCGCTCGGCTCGTACCCGCAGGGCGGCCACGCGGCGCGCAGCGGAGCTCGCGCGTCGCCGCCGCGCGGTCGACGAGCGCTACGACCCCGCGCGCTCGCTCGACGGCGCAGCGCGCTACCTCGCGATCGCCGAGCGGCGCTTCGGGCGCGAGGACCTCGCCCTCGCCTCCTATCACATGGGAATGGGCAACCTCGAGCGCACGGTCGAGACGTACGTCGCCCCCGCACGCCCGGCGCCCCGCGTGCGCGACACGGTCGCCGCGCACGACGTGAGCTACGTCCGTCTCTACTTCGCCTCCTCCCCGGTCGATAACGCGCGTACCCACGCGCTGCTCGCCGGCTTCGGCGACGACTCGCGGACCTACCTCTTCCGTCTCGAGGCCGCGCGCGAGATCATGCGCCTCCAACGCGACGACCCGGTCGAGCTCGCGCGGCGGGCGCGCCTGCACGCCCTGTGGCCGAGCGGGGAGCTCGTCCTGCGACCGCCCGCGGAGGCCGATCGCTACGCCGACGCGAACGCCCTGCGCGCGAGCTACGACGAGGGTGAGCTCGTTCCGCTCCCG
>DATHAN010000028.1:0-4707 GCA_035296645.1 Thermoleophilaceae bacterium | reverse complement strand
GCCGTCGACCTCGGCGACGTCGATCGGGCGCGGCTCGCCGTCGAGCGCGAGCGCCGCGGCCACGGCGGGGTCGGTCGGTATCCCGAGCACGCGCGCCAGGTCGTTGCCCCGCCCGGCCGGAACGACGGCGAGCGGCGCGTCGGTCTCGCGCACGACGCCGGCGATCGACCCGACGTGACCATCCCCACCGACCGCGACCACGGTCTCGCCCCCGCCCGCGGCCTCGCGCGCGAGCCCGACGGCGTGCGCCGCGCTGTCGGTGGTGAGCGCCCGGTAGGGCGCGGCGCGCCGGTCGAGCTCCGCGCACGCAGCGCGCAGCGCGCTGCGCCCGCGCCCTCCGCCCGCCACGGGATTGGCGATGAGGGCGAGCCGGCGGTCGGGCACGGAGCGGCAGTCTAGGTGCTGACCCGCCGGCTCAGCGCCTGCTCCAGCCACGCTCGGCGATCGCCTTCGCCACCTCGTCGGGGCGGTCGGTCACCACGTAGGCGTCGACGATCGCGCCGTCGGTGTTGAGGGTGATCGAAAGCCCCGAGGCGGTGCGCCGCACCTTCGAGATCGGCGCCACCGGCCGGCCCGATCCCATCCGCGGCTTGACCCGGCCGGTCGCCACGCGGTGCACCCCGTCGAGGGCGGCGAGCCCGTCGAGGAGGCGGCGGTAGCCCTTCGAGGACGAGTGCTTGTGGTGGGTCTTGCGCGCCATGGTGAGAGTCCAATGGTGGCGCCTCCGCGTCCTCGCGTCCGAGCGGCGCGGCGCCGCCACCCCGCCGGTACGCTCGCCGCGTGGACGAGGCGACCCGGCGCGCGCGGCGCGAGGAGTGGCGGCGACAGCAGCGGGCCCGGGTCAGGCGGCGCCGCGCGGTCGCCCTCGCCGCGGCGGCCGGGGTGCTCCTGCTCGTGCTCGCGATCGCGTCGCTCGCCGGAGGGGGCGGGGGGGAGGGGCAGCGCGCCGGGGCCGACCGCCCGCCGCCTCCCGAGCTCCCCCGGGGAGGGCGCAGCATCTTCCCCGAGTTCCGCGTCGTCGGGTTCGCCGGGGCGCCGCAGGCCGAGGAGCTCGGCGAGCTCGGGATCGGATCGCCCGACTCCGCCGCGAAGCGGCTCGAGCGTCAGGCGCAGCCGTACGCGCGCGCGCGTGGCCGCCCGCCGGTCCTGCCCGCCTTCGAGCTAATCGCGGTGATCGCCGACGGCACCCCCGGCGACGACGGCAAGTACCGCACGCGTCAGAAGCCGGAGGTCATCCGCCGCTACCTCGCCGCGGCGCGCCGCGCCAAGGCGATTCTCGTCCTCGACGTCCAGCCGGGGAGGGCCGACTTCCTCGACGAGGTCCGCGAGCTCGACGAGTTCCTGGCCGAGCCGGACGTGAGCCTCGCCCTCGATCCGGAGTGGCACATGGCCGAGGGGCAGGTTCCCGGCCAGACCATCGGCTCGGTGACCGCCGACCAGGTCAACGAGGTGTCGAAGCACGTGTCGGAGATCGTCGGACGCCGCCGGCTGCCCGAGAAGCTCCTGCTCGTGCATCAGTTCACGTCCGACATGATCGAGGACCGGGGGCGGCTCCGCTCGTACCCGGGGGCGGCGCTCACCCTCAACGTCGACGGGTTCGGGACTCCGCAACTCAAACGCAAGAAGTACCACGAGCTCGTGCGGCGCGGCGACCCCGGCTACCACGGGTTCAAGCTGTTCTACCGCGAGGACACCAACCTGATGACCCCGGAGCAGGTGCTGCGGCTGCGTCCGCAGCCGTCGTTCGTGGTCTACGAGTAGCGCGCGTCCCGGAGGACGAGCGCCGGGAGGCTCGCGGCGACGTAGCGCGGGCGCGGCTCGGGGGCCGCCTCCGCCTCCTCGGCAGAGGTCCCGCCGGTGAGGACGAGGGCCGCGTCGAGCCCCGCCTTGGCGGCGGCGGGGACGTCGGCGTCGAGGCGGTCGCCGACCACGAGCGTGCGTCCCTCGCCGAGACGGTCGAGCCCGGCGCGGAAGAGCTCGGGCTCGGGCTTGCCGACGATCCGGGCCGTGCTGCCCGAGGCGTACTCCACTGCGGCGAGGATCGCGCCCGTCCCCGGCACGAGCCCCTCCTCGGTCGGGTACACCGGGTCGCGGCTCGTCGCCACGAGGTCGGCGCCGCGGCGCAGCGCGAGGTTGGCGAGCGTGAGGTCGTCGTAGCCGAGGTGGTCCGTCCCGGCCACGACGACGACCTCGGCGCGCGAGGCGAGGTCGGTGCCGTTGAGGACGCGCAGGCCGGCCCCGGCCACGTGGCGGTGCATCGCCTCGGTGCCGATGACGAACGCCGTCCGGCCCGAGTGGCGCTCGTTGAGGAGGTGCTGGGCCGCGCCGCCGACCGTGACCACGTCGGCGACCGACGCCTGGATGCCGACCGACCACAGCTTGGCCACGTACTCCTCGGTCGAGCGGCGCGGATCGTTGGTCACGAAGGCGACCCCTCGCCCCGAGGCGCGCAGCTCGGCGACCGCCTCGGGGGCGCCCGGGACCGGCGCGGAGCCGAGCCATACGCACCCGTCGAGGTCGAGAATCACCTGCTCGTACGGCTCGATGCGCTCGGACACGGCCACGGCGGCGGCATCCTATGCGCGCTCCGGGGGAGCCGGTCGGCGGCGACTATCCTCGTGGCGCGATGATCTTCGACACCGACGACGGGAGCTTCACGACCCAGGTCATCGAGCGCTCCTCCCAGGTGCCGGTGGTGGTCGACTTCTGGGCGGCGTGGTGCGGACCGTGCCGCCAGCTCACCCCGGCGCTCGAGCAGGCGGCGACCGCGCGCGAGGGCCGGGTCGACCTGGCCAAGGTGGACGTCGACCGCAACCCGGCGCTCGCCCAGACGTTCCGCATCCAGGGGATCCCGGCGGTCAAGGCGTTCCGCGACGGACAGGTGGCCAGCGAGTTCACGGGCGCGTTGCCGCCGCCCCAGGTCGAGCAGTTCTTCGATGCGCTCGTGCCCTCGGAGGCCGAGGAGCTCGCGGCCGCCGGTGACGAGGCCTCGCTGCACCGCGCCCTCGAGCTCGACCCGCGCCAGAGCGAGGCGGCGGGCAAGCTCGTCCGCATCCTGCTCGCCCGCGGGGAGGTGGACGAGGCGCTCGCGCTGCTCGAGCCCTTCCCCAACGACTTCCTCGCCGCCGGGCTCGCCGCGCGGGCGCGGCTGTCGCGGAACGGCCACGAGCTCGACGAGGCGTTCTCGGCGTGGGACCGCGGCGATCACGCCGCCGCGCTCGAGGCGCTCCAACACGCGTTCGCCGCAGCTGAGGGCGACGACCGCGACGGGATCCGCCAGGCGATGGTCGCGATCTTCACCGAGCTCGGTCCGGACGACCAGCTGGCGCGCGAGCATCGTCGCCGGCTGTCGGCCTCCATATACTAGCGCCGGCGATTCGCGACGGGCCCGCGCGGAGCCGCGGGCGTTCGGCAGCTAGCCCTTGGCCGCGGGGCCCGCCTGCGCCGCCTCGCGCGCCCGCGCTTGGCGCCGACGCCCGAGCAGCACGAGCACGCCGAGCACGGCCACCACGATCAAGATCCCGATCAGAAGGCCGCCGAGGAAGCCGACCCCTCCGAACGGAAGCGCCCCGAGCTCGGCGATCCCATAGCCGATCGCGATCAGCACGATCACGATGGCCATCAGCACGAGAAACCCGCCGACGCGCCGGACCGCGCTCGCGCCCGGGGGAGGAGACACGAGGCCCATCACCCGCAGCGCGAGCAGCTGGCGGCTCGAGGGCGGCTCCTGGCCGAGCTTCTCCATCGCGTCCTTGAGCTCGTCGGGGCGACGCTCGGCCTGCGCGAGCGACGCCTTCATCATCTGACGCAGGTACGGGCGCTCCTGGGGCGTGCACGCGGCGAGCGCCTCGTTGAAGTAGCGCCGCGCGGCCTGCGCGTCGTAGCGCTCGGCCGCGCGGGCGCCGAGGACCACGCGCGCGGCGGCGCGGTGCTTGGACTCGCTCTGAAGCTGCTCGTCGGTGCGCTCCTCGAGCTGGGGGATGGCGCCGAGCGTCCCCGCCTGCGTCTGCATCTTCACCTGGCGCTGCTTGGCCACGGCGCGGAAGTGTGTCAGAGCCGCGCGGCGGCTGGGCGGAGGTTGAGCTCAATACGCGGTGCATCGCGCGCGGTGGCGTGGCCGGGACTTGTAGGGAGACCCGCCTCCGCGGTTCCACAGCAGGTGGTCGAGCTCCTGGGCGCTCAGCTCGGGGCACACGCGGGTCATGCGCTCGACCGCCTCGACCGCGCACGCCCGGATCTCGACCTCCGGCTCGGATCCGTGCTCGAGCAGCTCTCCGGAGTCGACGGCCGCCGCCAGGCGCTCGTCGTAGGCGAGGATCCCGTCGACCCGCAGCACGTGGGGGATGAGGTTGTCGGCGAACAGCGTGAGCCGCGCGAGGTCGCCGAAGCGCGTCACTCCCGCGTGGTGGAGGTCGGTGCACGCGAGCTGCGCGCGCTTGAGGAAGGGGATCCGGCGGCCGCGGTAGCTCGAGACGTCGGAGAAGCACGCCCGGCGCCCGAGCTCCTCGACGAGCGCGACGGCCGAGCCGCCGGCCGCCTCCGCCACCGCGGCGAAGCTACCGCCGCGCTCCGAGGCGACCCAGCGCCCGAGGTCGCGCAGCGACTCGGCGTACAGGCGCATCAGCTCGTGCCCGGGATCCTGCCCGAGCGCCGCAGCGAGCTCTCCCGGCTCGATCCAGGCCAGCTCGTCGGCCGGCCACGGCCCCT
>DATHAN010000027.1:0-3241 GCA_035296645.1 Thermoleophilaceae bacterium | reverse complement strand
GCAACCCGGGCCGCGGGCACACCGTGGTCGAGAACGGCGAGCTGCGTCTCGGGGTGATCAACCTTTGCGGCCAGGTGTTCCTCGAGGCCGCGCGCTCGCCGTTCGCCGAGGTCGACGCGATCCTCGCCGAGCTCCGTGGCGGGGCCACGCACGTGCTCGTCGACTTCCACGCCGAGGCGACGAGCGAGAAGGTGGCGATGGGCTGGCACCTCGACGGACGCGTGACGGCGTGCGTCGGCACGCATACCCACGTCCCCACCGCCGACGCGCGCGTCCTGCCCGGCGGCACGGCGTACATCTCGGACGTGGGAATGACGGGTCCGCACGGCGGCGTGATCGGAGCGGAGCGCGAGCCGTCGGTGCGGCGCTTCGTCACCCAGATGCCGACCAAGCTCGGTACGGCCCACGAGGACCCGTGGTTGAACGCCGTCCTGGTCGACGCGGACGACGACGGGGGGGCGCGGTCGATCGAGCAGCTGCTGGTCCCGGCGGGGTGAGCGCGGTGCGCGCCGCGGCGCCGTGCGGCCTAGGCCTCCTGCGGCCCGGCGGCGAAGCTCCACATCTTGTTCCCGATGAAGTTGAGCGGCGTCGCCGCGGCCACCGACAGCGCCTGGGAGAAGAGCTTCTCCATCCCCACGACCGTAACGAGCACGTCGAGGATCGCCGCCTGCACCAGGAACGCCCCCACGCTGACCGCGAGGAAGCGGGGCGCCTGGAAGCTCGCTCGCCCGCCGCGCGCCCCGAACGTCCAGTGGCGGTTCCACCAGAAGTTGTTCGCGACCGCGATCACGAACGCGAGCGTCGCGGCCAGCAGGTGGTGGAGCCCGAACGCCCACACCGCGGCCGTGAACACGGCGAGGTTGACCACGTACCCCGATCCGCCGACGATGCAGAACTTGAGCAGCTGAACCCAGTTGTGTGGCCGGCGCATGCCCTGGCGCACTCGGAGGTGCACCGGCGGCGCGGAAGGGGCGGGGACGACCGGCGGGGGCGGCGCGGCGAGGCGCTCCTCGGTCTTCACCCGCGCCAGGCTAGCCGACCCCGGCCCCTCGATCTTCGCGCAGGCCGAAGTGGTCGAGCACGAGCGGGGTGACGTCCTCGATCGACCACTGCGAGCCCTCGGCCGGTCCGCTCTCGCCCCGCGCCGCCTCGACGCCGCACGCGAGCATGACGCCCAGCGAGTCGTGGCGGTGGAGCGACCCGTGGCTGCCTCCGCCGATGTGGTCGGCGCCGCCCCAGTCGACGAACTCGTAACCGGGAGTCGCCGAGCACAGCACGTCGCCGGATTGGCGGCAGGCGAGCGCGGCCCACAGCCGCCGCAGGGCGTCGGGGTGAGTGCGGCTCTCGAGACGCGTATCGTCGATCGACAGCCCGAGCACACCGAGGTCGCCCTCGACGCTCCAGGCGCCGCCACGCGCGTCGGTCAGCTCTCCTCCCGGCGCGAACCGCAGCTCGCCGTGGGCGCTCGTGACCACCGCCTCGGAGCCGTTCGCTCGCGCGCCGCCATGTCCGCCCGCGCTCGCGCGCGCCTCGGCCCCGTCGCCCACGAGTCGCGCGCACACGTCGACGCCGTTCACGTCGCCCAGCGCCTGCGCCACGCGCGGCGCGAGCTCCGCGCGGCGCTCTTCGTCGAGGACGTACACGCCGGCGAAGCGTCCCGTCGGGCATACGGCGACGTCGGCGTCGCCCGGCTCCGCGTCACCCGGTCCGAGCACGCTCAGGTCGCCGAACGCGGGGCTGAGGGCCACGCGGTCCTCGACCGCGGTCTGCGAGTGGTCGGACATCACGATCACCGCGTGGTCCTCGAGAAACGCGTCGACGCCGCCCGCCACGTGCATGATCCGCTCGAGCGCGCGGTCCGCGGAAGCGATCGAGGTGACCTGCGCGTAGGGCCCCCGCCGGTGCGAGTGGGTGTCGTTGTCGGGGAGCGAGAACAGCATGAAGTCGAACAGGTCGTGCTCGACGAGGTAGGCGCCGACGCAGCCGGTGTGCTGGTCGCGCTGTCCCGGCATCCCGAGCGCCGACGTGCAACCGGTCTCACGCGAGGCGAACAGGTCGGCGTAAAAGAGCTCGCGCGGCCCCCATGTGCCGTAGCTGAACTGCGCCGCGCGCGCGAGCCGCGGGTAGAGCCCCTCGACGGCCGCGGCGTGTCGCGTGCGGCCGCGGTAGATTAGGTACGTCGTGCCGGCGGTGCGCAGACCGGCGTCGTCGAGGTGCTCGAACAACGTCCGGCGCGCGCGTGTGAGGTGGGCGAGGTTGAGGTTGTAGACGGTGTCGATGAGCGCACGTCGCACGCCGTGGGCCTGCGAGGCGCCGAACGACGAGCCGTACTCGACATAGCGCCGCTCGCCGCGGTGGTACCAGTTGGTCGACGGGACCTCGTGCTCGGCGACCGAGAGGCCGGTCGCGATCGACGCGGCGCACACCGGCGTGAGCGAGGGGAAGGCGGCGACGCAGTCGCGCACGTACAGGCCGCGCTCGCGCAGCGCGGCGAGCGCGGGCGCGCGCCCCTCGGTGATCGCCCGGTCGAGCATCTCGGGCTTGAGCGCGTCGATCACGCCGAGCACCAGCTTCTTGGGCCGGCGGGCGGGGTCGCTCATGGGCGCGACCGCGGCGCGGCGGGGCGCGTCATCTCAGGATGCGCAGGCCCTCGTACTTGTCGCCGGCACCGGCGCGCCCGCGGACGGCGAGCACGACGAAGGCCACGAGCGCGACCAGTCCCACGGGCGGCACGAAGATCGAGACGGCGGCGAGGCCGAGCGCGGCGAGGTCGCCGTAGACGGTGAACAGGGCGGCCGCGGAAGGATCGGCGCGCCGGCGCGCGCGCACGAGCAGGCGCGCGACCCCCGCGAACCCGAGCGCCGCGCACGCCGCGCCCGCGATCAGCCCCGGCCACGCCTCGCGCCCGGCGGTCGCGAGCACGCCGGCGAACAGCAGCGCCCCGAGCCCGATCCCCAGGATCGAGAGCCCGACCTCCAGCGGGCGACCGACGCGCGCGCGCTCGGCCGCGTAGGCGACCACGGCGAGCACGAGCACAACCAGCAGGAAGGCGGGCGACTCGAGGAAGGCGAACGGGCCGCGATCGAAGTCGACGCCGATGTCGCCGCCGGCGAGCGCGCCGGCGAGCAGCGGCGGCAGGAACGGGCGGACGCCGCTCGCTCCGGCGAGGCCGGCACCCTGGCCGATGTCGAGGAAGAGCGAGATGGCGGAGCTTGCGCGGCGGTGCGGGCCTGTAGGCTCA
>DATHAN010000026.1:0-3579 GCA_035296645.1 Thermoleophilaceae bacterium | reverse complement strand
CACCGGCGCGAGCGCGGGGGTGCGCGACCGGCTCTTCCACACGCTCGACCCGACGACGCGCTCGTTCGAGATCGCCGGGCGCCCTTACCTCCTGACCGACACGGTCGGCTTCATCCGCAAGCTCCCCCATCAGCTCGTCGACGCGTTCGGCGCGACGCTCGAGCAGACGCTCCGCGCCGACCTGATCGTCCACGTGGTCGACGCCTCCGCGGCGCACGAGGAAATCGAGGAGATGATCCACGCGGTCGAGGGGACCCTCGCCGAGATCGGCGCCGGCGAGCGGCCGCAGGTGCTCGCCCTCAACAAGGTCGACCTGCTCGACACGGGGCGCCGGCGCGAGCTGGGTTTCCGCCACCCGCGGGCGACACAGGTCTCGGCGACGACGGGGGAGGGGCTCGACGAGCTCCGCGCGGCGATCGAGGCCCACTTCCTGAGCGCGATGCGCCCGATGGACCTGCTGCTCCCCTACCGCGAGGGCGGCCGGCTCGCCGAGCTCCACGAGCTGGCCGGCGAGCTCGAGCGCGAGGACACGCCGCACGGCGCGCGCGTGCGCGCCCGGGTACCCGTCGGGGTGGCGGAGCGCTTCGAGCGATTCTCGGTGGCGGGGCGGCCGAACGGAGACGCGCGCGGCGAGGGAGATCGCGGCGACGGGGCCGGCGCCGACGGCGCGACCGGTACGTGATCCTGCCCTACACGCGCCTGCGCGACGAGGCCGTCGCGCCCGCCCCCGCGCATACGGGCGACGCCGGCTACGACCTCCACGCCGCCGAACGGGCGACGCTTCACCCCGGTGAGCGGGCGAGCGTTGGCACCGGGCTCGCGGTGGCGATCCCCGACGGGCTCGCGGGGCTGGTGTTGCCGCGCTCGGGGCTCGCGCTGCGGCACGGCATAGCGCTCGTGAACTCGCCAGGCCTGATCGACTCGGGCTACCGCGGCGAGGTGCGCGTGCTGCTGCTCAACACCGATCGCCGCGAGCCGTTCGAGATCGCGATCGGCGATCGCATCGCGCAGCTCGTGCTCGTCGCCTACGCCGCCCCCGAGCTGCGCGAGGAAGCCGCGCTCGAGGAGTCGGCGCGGGGCGCCGGGGGCTTCGGCTCGACCGGTCGCCGCGCGTTCGACACCGGAAGCATGCGGTGACGACGCCGACCGGCACGAGCCTCGGGCGATAGCCGCCTCATACGCCCGCCGCGCGCCGCGCGCTCATGTGCGCCGCGCGCTCGAGCTCGTCGTCGAGCGGCTCGAGCTCGATCCCGAGCGCGAACTCGACGAGCCGGTCCGCGAGCCAGGCGTTCTTCGGCAGCAGCGGCCCGTGGAGGTAGGTGCCGAAGACGTTGCCGCGGCGCACTCCCTCGCAGCCGTCGCGACCGTTGTTGCCGAATCCGGACACCACGCGCCCGAGCGGCTGCTCGGCAGGGTCGAGGTAGGTGCGGCCCCCGTGGTTCTCGAAGCCGGCGACGATCCGCGGCCCGTAGCCCAGGTCCGCTTCGATCGCGCAGTTACCGATCAGGCGCGGCCCCGCCTCGCGGATCGTCTCGAGCGCGACGAGCCCGACGCCGGGCACGGTCCGCTCCCCGAGCTGGTACGAGCGGCCGAGGAGCTGGTACCCCCCGCACACGGCGAGCACCACCGCGCCGCGGTCGGCGGCCGCGTGCAGGCCGTCGCGCTTGGTCGCCACCATGTCCTCCGCGACCGCGATCTGGTCGCGATCCTGACCGCCGCCGATGTAGAGGAGGTCGTGCGCCTTCGGGTCGAGCTCGTCGCCGAGCGAGCTGGCGCGCAGCACGAACCCGAGCCCACGCCAGCCGCAGCGCGCACGCAGGAGCTGAATGTTGCCGCGGTCGGCGTAGATGTTCATGAGGTCCGGGTAGAGCGCGCACACGCGCAGGGTCGCCGCCACGGCTAGACCGCCTCGAGCACGAGCACGGTCGAGCCGACGTAGGCGTGGGTCTCCGGGACCGTCCGGTCGGGCAGTCGGCGGAAGCCGTGCGCGGTGGCGGAGTCGGCGAGCTTGTCGGACGGGAAGACCGACAGCCGGATCGTCGCGGCCGACTCGACCGAGGCACCATGCGGCGCGTCGGCGCGGCGCAGGCGGTCGATGGCCACGATCCGGTCGCCCTCGCGCGAGGCCTCCTCGCGCACCACGACCGGCGTGCTCGCGAGCGCCCAGCCCTGTCGCTCGCCGGTGTCGGGCAGCGGCGGCAGCGAGTCGGCGGCCGCCAGCCCGGCGAACGGGTCGGCGAGCGCCGGCGCGAACAGCCCGCCGTGCTCGAGGTGATCGCGCACCCGCGCGAGCATCGTCGCGCGGGCCGCCGTCCCCTCGAGCAGTTGGACCACCTGCATCGGCGCGACGACGAGCGGGAAGCGACGCCCGATCGCGAACGAGCACGCGTCCGCGCACACGGCGTCGACCCGCAGCCCGCGCTCGCGGGCGCGCGCGGCGCACTCCGCCACGAGGGCGGGGTCGCAGTCGAGCGCTGTCACCTCGTGCCCGGCCGCCGCGAGCTCGAGCGCGACGCGCCCGGTCCCCGCTCCGAGCTCGAGCACCGGGCCGCCCCAAGCGGCGGCGAGCTCTCGCCACAGCGGCAGGTCGGCCGCGTATCCGCCGCACTCGACGTCGTGCCAGCCGACGGCCGGGTCGAAGGGGGGAGCGGGCGTACCGGCGACGGTCTGGGCCCCGGGGCGGCGGGCCCCCGCCCGCTGCGCGCTCACTCCGACCACCTCCGCGCCAGACCGCGCTCGGCGAGCAGGTCGCGCAGCTCGAGCAGGGCGGTGTAGGTGGGAAGCGCGTACAGCGGGCGGCCGTCGCCTGCGGCCACCGCGGCGTCGAGCGAGCGGCCGAGGTCGCGCTCGACCGCGAGCGGCCCCTCGAAGCCCGCGTACTTGAGCCGCAGGGCCATCTCCTCGGCGCGCGTGCCCGAGCACGTGACCCGGCCGGTGCGCCCGGCGAGCAGCTCGAAGTCGGCGTTCCATATCCACGAGACGTCGCGCCCGTCGGCGATGCCGTCGTTGAGCGCGAGCCACACGTCGAGCGGGCCCTCCTCGAGCGCGAGCGTGCGCAGGACCTCGTTCGCCCCGGCGGGGTTCTTGACGAGCAGGATCGACACCGGCCTCCCGTCCACGGCGATCGTCTCCGTGCGCCCGAAGGCGGCCGCCACCTCCTCGAGGCCGCGTCGAACGGCCTCGGGCCGGGCCCCGAGCGCGAGCGACGCCGCCGCCGCGGCCAGCGCGTTGTAGACGTTGTAGACGCCGGGCAGCGGGAGGCGGAACTCGAGCCGGCCCTCCGGGGCCCGCAACACGACGTCGCTCCCCGCCATCCCTCGCAGCACAACGCGCTCGGCGGCGACCGCGGGCCGCCGCCGCACGCGCCCGCAGCGCGGGCAGCGGTAGCGGCCGAGGTGCGCCAGGTAGGAGGCCTCGTACACGTACGCGGCGCCGCAGTTGCGGCAGTGCTTGGAGTCGGCGGCGTGCTGGAGCTCGGGCAACGCGAGCGAGTCGTCCTCGATCCCGAAGAAGGTCACGCCCGGGCGCTCCCGGCCGAGGTCGGCCACCAGCGGGTCGTCGGCGTTGAGGACGAGCACG
>DATHAN010000025.1:0-3039 GCA_035296645.1 Thermoleophilaceae bacterium | reverse complement strand
GGGGCCGCCGGCCCGGAGAGCGGGGACGCCGAGGCGCAGGGCCTGGGTGGCCCGGTCGGCGACGAGCTCGCAGAGGCGGGCGCCGAGGCGGGCGACCCCGCCGCCGCGGGGATCGGCACCGAGGGCGCTCCGTACGACGCGGCGGATGCCTACGCCCCCGGCGCGCTCGGGACCGCCGCCGCCTCCCCCGAGCACGCCGCGCGCGCCGAGGGTGACGACACCCACGAGGGCGGCGCGCCCCCCGGAGGCTTCGGCGGCGAGGAGTCCGGCCACTCGCTCGGCGAGCGGGTCGAGGCGATCGCGGAGGCGCGCCCGGAGGTGCTCGTGGGCGCGGCGTTCGCGGGCGGGCTGGCGCTCGCCCGCGTGCTGGGCGCCGTGGGAGGAGATCGATGAGCGACGACGGCCTGCGTCAGCCCCAGAGCGCCGAGAAGTCGGTCGCCGAGATCGTCACCGAGGTCTCCCAGAAGACGTCGCTGCTCGTCCGCGAGGAGGTCGAGCTCGCCAAGGCCGAGGTCACCCAGAAGGTCAAGCGCCTCGGCGGAGGCGCCGCCGCCGGCGCGGTGGCCGGGACCTTCGCGTTCCTCGCGCTGATCTTCTTCCTGCACGCGTTCGCCTGGCTCGTCGCCGACCTGATCGGCGGCGAGAACTACCTCTACATCTGGCTCGGCTTCGTGATCACCGCGGCGGTCCTGGTCCTGCTCGGCGCGATCGCCGGCCTGCTCGCGCTGCGCTTCTTCCGGCGCGGGTCGCCGCCCACCCCCGAGCTCGCGATCGAGGAGGCCAGGAAGACCCGTGCCGCGATCGAGGAGGTGAGCAGCTCGTGACCCCGGCCCGCAACCGCACCCCGGAGGAGATCCGCGCCTCGGTCGAGTCGACGCGCGAGGAGCTCCGCTACTCGCTCGTCGACCTCCAGGGCAAGGTCAACGAGCTGAGCAACTGGCGCGCGCCGCTGCGACGCAACCGCCGGACGATCCTGATCGGCGCGGCGGTCGCCGGCTTCGTGGTGGGCGGCGGGCTCGCCGCGACGGTGGGGCTCTTCCGCCGCTAGCCGCGCCCGGGCGCGCCCGCGGCCGCGCCTAGGTCAGGTAGCGCTCGGGCACCGAGCCCACTCCGAGCAGCCCCGGGCCGGTGTGCGCGCCGATCACGGGCCCGACCTCCGAGACGAACACCGGCTCCCGGCCGAAGATCTCGTGGCAGCGCTCGATCAGGAGCTCCGCCTGGTCGTGCCGCTGGATGTGCTGGACGACCCAGCCGTCGGCGCCCGAGGCGTGCCGCTGGCGCGCGTAGTCGACGAGCCGCTCGAACGCGCGTGCGCTCGTGCGCACGCGCTCAACCGGGCTGAGCTCCGACTCGACGGTGAGGATCGGCTTGATCTTCAGCGTCGACCCGACCCACGCGCTCACGCCGCCGATCCGCCCGCCGCGCTTGAGGAACTCGAGCGAGTCGACGGCGAACCACATCTTCAGGTTCTCGCGCGTCTCGTGCGCGTGCTGAATCACCTTATCGACGTCGGCGCCCTTGAGCGCGCAGCGCGCCGCGCCGAGGACCATCAGCCCGGAGCCGCCGCAGGCGGTCGACGAGTCGATCACGTGGACGCGCCCGCCGTCCTTGCCCTCGCGCTCGAGCGCGGCCGCGGCCTGGCGCGCCGACTCGTACGTCCCGGAGAGCCCGGCGGATAGGTGGATCGAAACGACGTCGCGCCCCTCGGCGAGCAGCGGCTCGTACACCGACACGAAGTCGCCGACCGAGGGCTGCGAGGTCGTGGGGAGCCGGTCGCTGGTGCACAGCTCGTCGTAGAAGGCGTCGAAGTCGCGCACAGAGCCTTCGCTCTGGGTCCGCTCGCCCTCGAAGGTCACGTACAGCGAGACGACCCGGATGCCGTTCGCCTCGACGACCTCGTCCGGGAGGTAGTGGGTCGTGTCGGAGACCACGGCGACGGACGGCATCGGCGCGTGAGCCTATACCTGCCGGCGCTGCCGGGCCTTCCGCCGGCCACCCGGCCGCGCTCCCGGGCCCCGGGGCGCCCGACGCGGCGCGCCGAGCTCCGGACGCGACATACTCTGCGTCGGTTCCGCTCGCCCGGGACTCGACCATGGCGAACTTCAATCGACAACAGGTGGAGGCGGCGCTCGACCGGCGCCTCGAGGAGATCCGCCGCACGCGCACCGCGATGCACCGCGCGAGCGAGGGCATGGTGAGCAGCGAGCTCGCCCACCTCGACAACCATCCCGGGGACGAGGGCACCGAGACCTTCGAGCAGGAGCTCGAGGCGACGACCGACGTCTTCCTCAGCGACGAGGAGCAGCGTGTCGAGGACGCCCGCCGCGCGCTCGCCGCCGGCAACTACGGTACGTGCGTCGACTGCGCTCAGGAGATCCCGTCCCCCCGGCTCGCGGCGCTCCCAGAGGCGGTCCGCTGCGTCGACTGCCAGCGGCACGTCGAGGGCGGCAACAGCCAGCGCCGGCCCGCTGCCGAGGCCTGGGAGACGATGTGAGCCCGCCCCGGCGAAAGACGGCGATCATCCTGGCCGGCGGGGGCTCGCGCGGCGCCTACCAGGCGGGCTGCCTGCGGCGGCTCGACGAGGAGGGCATCGTCCCCGACGTGATCATCGGCTCGTCGATCGGCGTGTGCAACTCGCTCGTGTACGTCAGTGCGGGCGCCGAGGCGCTGTGGGAGTTCTGGTCGCGCACGGTGTCGCTCCCGCACGTGCTCACCCCCTCCTTGCGCAAGAACGCGCTCGTCGGCAACTCGCTGTTCTCGATGGACGGCCTCCTCCGCCTGATCGAGGGCGAGGTCGACTTCCCGCGCTGCTTCCACTCGGAGATCGAGCTCACCTACATCGTCGCCAACCTGTCCGCCGGGCACGAGGAGCTGCGTGGAAACCGCACGGAGCCCGATGTCGACCGCTTCCGCACCGTGTCGCGCATCGGCTACTCGATCCCCATCCTCCACCCGCTGATCGACCTCGACGGCGACAAGTACGCCGACGGCGGGTTCCTGTGGAACGTGCCCTTCGAGTACGCCGAGGACTGGGGCGCC
>DATHAN010000024.1:0-12230 GCA_035296645.1 Thermoleophilaceae bacterium | reverse complement strand
CGATCCGCTCGACGCGGTCGGCAACACCACGAAGGCGGTGACCAAGGGGTACGCGATCGGCTCCGCGGTGCTCGCGGCGCTCGTCCTGTTCGCCGCGTTCATCGAGGAGCTGCGGGCGGAGGCGCAGAACGCCGGTGAGCGGCTCCAGCCGTTCGACATCTCGCAGCCCGAGGTCCTCATCGGGCTGATCATCGGCGGGATGATGGTCTACCTGTTCGCCGCCCTCGCCATCGAGTCGGTCGGTCGGGCCGGCGGGGGGGTCGTCGAGGAGGTGCGCCAGCAGTTTCGCGAGAAGCCCGGGATCATGGAGGGCACCGAGAAGCCCGACTACGCGCGGTCGGTGTCGATCGTCACCAAGGCGGCGCAGCGCGAGATGATCCTGCCGTCGCTCATCCCGATCGTGGTGACCGTGGTGGTCGGGATCCTCTCCTACCAGGCGCTCGGCGGACTGCTCATCGGGGTCATCGTGGTGGGGTTCTTCGCCGCCATCTCGATGACCTCGGGCGGCGGCGCGTGGGACAATGCCAAGAAGCTGATCGAGGACGGGGAGTTCGGGGGCAAGGGATCCGAGGCCCACGCCGCCTCGGTCACCGGCGACACCGTAGGCGACCCGTACAAGGACACCGCGGGGCCGGCGATCAACCCGATGATCAAGGTTGCGAACATCGTCGCCCTGCTGATCATCCCGTTCGTCGTCTGAGGTCGAGCTGACCCCCGCGGCCCGCCGTCGCGCGGCGGCGGGCGTCCACGAGCGCCCACCGGCGGTGGCACCCGCGCCGCCCGCGGGTCCCGCGGGATAGCTTTCCGTCCGGCGAGCGGCCGTGGCGGAACGCAGACCGAAGCATCAGGGACTCGAACGCGTCCTCGGCACGGGCGCGCTGTTCAGCACCGCCTACGGCAACGTCGGCAGCTCGATCTACTACGCGCTCGGGCTCGTCGCGGCGCTGGCGCTCGGGCTCACGCCGGTGGTCTTCGTGGTCGCCGGGCTGATCTTCGCCGCCACCGCCGCTACGTACGCCGAGGGCACGACCATGTTCCCCGAGGCGGGTGGCGCCTCGTCGTTCGCGCGCCGCGCGTTCAACGAGTTCTGGTCGTTCTTCGCGGCGTGGGGCCAGATGCTGACCTACATCATCACGGTCTCGATCTCCGCGTTCTTCGTCCCGCACTACCTGGGAGTGTTCTGGGAGCCGCTCGGCGAGTCGCCGGGCGACATCTTCGCCGGCGTCGGGATCGTGATCCTGCTCGCCGCGCTCAACATCGTTGGCGTCAAGGAGTCGGCCGGGCTCAACGTGTTCCTCGCCGTCGCCGACTTCCTCACCCAGCTCCTGCTCGTGGTCGTCGGCGTCGTGCTCGTCCTCTCGCCCGAGATGCTCGTGTCCCAGGTCGACCTGGGCACGGCGCCGACCGTCTCGGACTTCCTGATCGCGATCCCGGTCGGGATGGTCGCCTACACCGGCATCGAGACCGTGTCGAACCTGGCCGAGGAGGCGCGCGACTACGAGAAGACCATTCCGCGGGGCATCGGCGCGGTGGTGATCGCCGTCGTGGCGATCTATGCCTTCCTCCCCGCGATCGCCCTCTCGTCGCTCCCGGTCCGCAACGGCGAGACCGCGCTCGGCCTGCCCAAGGAGCAGGGGGGCTTCGCCGACGACCCGATCCTCGGGGTGGTTCGCGGCCTCGACCTGCCGCCCGGGCTCGCCGGACCGGCCGAGGTTTACGTCGGCGTCCTCGCCGCGACGATCCTGTTCATCGCGACCAACGCGGGCCTGATCGGCGTGTCGCGACTCACGTACTCGATGGGCCAGTATCGCCAGCTCCCCGAGCGGCTCCGCCGCCTGCATCCACGCTTCCGGACTCCGCACGTCGCGATCGCGGTGTTCGCGCTCGTCGCCTGCCTGGCGATCGTCCCGGGCCAGGCCGACTTCCTGGGGACGATATACGCGTTCGGCGCGATGCTCGGCTTCACGATGGCGCACGTCTCGGTGGTGCGGCTGCGCTTCCTGCAACCCGACCACGAGCGGCCGTTCCGGGTGCGCGGCAACCTGAGGATCGCCGGGCGGGAGCTTCCGCTGTTCGCGGTCTTCGGCGGGCTGGGCACGGGTCTTGCGTTCGTGGTGGTGACCGTGCTCGACGTGCGCGTGCTCGTCTCCGGGTTGCTGTGGATGGCGTTCGGCGTCGTCGGCTACCTCCTGTACCGCCGCACCCACGGGCTGTCGCTCACCCGGACGGCGAAGGTCGTGGTGCCGAAGCCGATCGTCGAGCACGAGGTCGAGTACGACTCGCTGCTCGTCGTCTTCGAGGACGACGCGTATCACCCCGAGGACGTGGCGACGGCGATCAAGCTGGCGGCGCGACGGCGGCGCGGGATCCACGTGCTCGTGACGATCACCGTCCCGGCGAACGTGCCGCTCGACGCCGAGCTCCCGGAGCAGGAGGCGCACGCCCGGAGGACCGTCGGGGCCGCGCGTGCCCTCGGGGGGCGGCGGGTCACCGGCCACTGGGAGAAGGTGCGCCGTGGCGAGGCCGGCCGGCGGATCGTCGCCGAGGCGCGCGAGATCCGCGCGCGCGCGATCGTCATGTCGCCGCCGCCGCGCAGGACGGGGTCGTCGGTGTTCGGGCGCACGCTCGAGTACGTCCTCGCCGAGCGGCCGTGCCGGGTGATCATCGAGGCGCCGCCGGCGCAGGAGCGACGCGACGGAGGCCGGCCGCGCGCCCCGGCGGGAGGCGGCCGAGGTACCGCGACCCCCGCCGCGCGCTGAGCTTCAGGCCTCCCGTCGGCTCGCCGGACCGCCCCGAGCCGCCGACTACCATGCCGCGGGTGAGGGCGGTCCATCGTCAGCTCACGCGCGTGCTGTCGGCGCTGCTCCTCGTGCTCGGGGTCGCCGTCGCGGTCTCCGCGCTCGTCCGCGGTGCTGGCCCCCTGTCGGTCGGCGTGGTGGTCGGAGTGCTGCTGGCGGCGCTCGGCGCGGGCCGCCTGCTGCTCGCCCGGCAGGACTCCCCGAGCCCTCGTGCCTGAACGCCGGCGAGGATTCCTCGGCCGCTCCGGGCGCTCCGACGCGGGCCTGGCGCGCACGCTCGGCGTGCCCGCGCTGTTCGCCATGGTCGGCGCCGCGATCGGCTCGTCGATCTACTTCGCGCTCGGAGTCGTCGCCCGCAATGCGCTCGAGCTCACACCGCTCGCGTTCCTCGTCGCGGGTGCTTTCTTCGCCGTGACGGCGATGACCTACGTCGAGGGCAACTCGCTCCACCCCGAGCGTGGCGGTGCCTCGACGTTCGCCCGCTACGCGTTCGATGAGCTGTGGAGCTTCGTCGTTGGGTGGGCGATCCTGCTCGACTACCAGATCGTCATCGCGATCGGCGCCCTGTCGATCTCCCACTACCTCGCCGCCTTCTGGCCGCCGCTCGGTGGTCCGGGCGTCGAGCTCGCGGTCGCCGCGCTCGCGCTGGCGGTCGTCGTGCGCTGGAACGTCCGCGGCCTGGCGGCCGGGGGGCTCGGGCGAGTCCTGCGCGTCCAGCTGCTCAACTTCGCCCTGCTGCTAGCGGTGATCGTCGTCGGTGGCCTCGTCGCGTGGCGCGAGCCGGGGTTGGCCGGTAGCACCGCGCTCGAGCTCACGCCCACGCTCGGGGGGTTCGTGTTCGCGGCGACCGTGGCGAGCGCGGGGCTGACCGGCATCGAGGCGGCGTCGGGCCTCGCCGGCGAGATCCGCCCGCGCGCCCGTGAGCTGCGGCGGGCCGTGGCGACGGCGGCCGTCGCGGTCGTCCTCCTATTCGTCGGCGTCTCGGTCGTCGCGCTCGCCGGCGCGACCGCGGCGGGCGAAGCGAGCGTGCTCGGCCGCCGCTACTTCGAGGCGCCGGTGCTCGGCGTGGTCGCGGGGTTCGAGCCCGCGTGGCTCGCCGAGGCGGCGGGCTATGTGGTGGGCGCGGTCGCCGCTGTCGTGCTGTTCGTGGCGGTCAACGCGTTCATGCTCGGATTCTCGCGGCTCGTCTACTCGCTGGCCACCAACCGCCAGGTCCCCATGGCGATCGGCCGCTTGCACGGTCGCCACGGCACGCCAGGGGTGGCCATCGCGGCGGCCGGGGCGATCGCGCTCGTGCTGGTGGCGACGATGAACCTGCGCCTGCTGCTCAGCCTCTTCGCCTTTGGAGCGATGCTGTCGTTCCTGCTCGCGCACGTGTCGGTGATCGTGCTGCGCTTCCGCGAGCCGGACCTCCGGCGCCCGTTCCGAGTGCCACTGTCGGTCAAGGTGCGGGGGGCGAGCGTCCCGCTCCCCGCGGTGCTCGGCGCGTTGATCGCGACGGTCGCTTGGGTCAACCTGATCGTCTCGAGTCAGCGCGCACGGATCGCCGGCGCGGTGTGGATGGCCGCCGGCCTCATGCTGTACCTCGTCTACCGGCGGCGACAGGGCGAGTCGCTGCGTGCTCGGCTCGCCGTCGCGCCCGGGGCGCTTCAGGAGGCCGGGCCGGTGCAGTACGGAAGCCTGCTCGTGCCGATCTTCGGCCGGTCGCTCGACGACGACATCGTCGGGACGGCCGGTCGGCTCGCCGCCGAGGAGGCGAGGCCGGACGAGGGCGGGACGCTGATCGAGGCCCTCTACGTGTTCGAGATCCCGATGGCCCTGCCGCTCGACGCCGAGCTCGACGAGGAGCGGCTGGCGGCGGCGCGGCGAGCGCTCGCCCGGGCCAAGGAGGTGGGGGAGGAGTACGACGGCGTCGAGGTCGCGACGGCGACCGTGCGCGCGCGCGCGACCGGCGCGGCGATTGTCGAGGAGGCGCGGCGGCGCGGAGTCGAGGCGATCGTCCTCGCCGCCGAGGAGCCCACGAGGATCCGCGGCGGGGCGGTGCTGGGGGGGCGGGGCGGCGCGCGACAGCGCTTCGTCGGCGACGTGACGCGCGAGGTGCTCGAGCACGCGCCGTGCCGGGTGATCGCCACGGCTCCACCCGCGGAGGAAGCCCCGGACGGCCGTGAAGCGACGCCCTCCGCGCCGCGTTAGAGTTGACCTCATGTTCGTCCTCATCGTCGGGTGCGGGCGCGTCGGCTCCTCGATCGCCAGGTTCATGCTCTCCGAGGGGCATGAGGTGTCGGTGCTCGACGAGGACGCCGAGGCGACCGCCCTACTCGAGAAGGGCCAGCACCGCAGCTGGGAGGAGCTCGGCGGCTCGTTCACCGTCGGTACCGCGCTCGAGATCGACGCGCTGCTCGAGGCGGGGATCGAGCGCGCCGACGCGTTCGTCGCCTCGACCGACGGCGACAACACCAACCTCGTGATCGCTCAGGTCGCCCAGCGGCGCTTCAACGTCCCCAACGTCGTCGTGCGCGTGCTCGACCCCGCTCGCTCGGAGTGGTACCGCGAGCAGGGACTGACCACGGTGTGTCCCACCCAGACCGCGATCGAGCTGCTTCGCGACGCCGTACGCGCCGGTTGGCCCGAGCCGGAGAGAGTCGGCTAGACGTGTACGTGATCATCGTCGGAGCGGGGAAGGTCGGGTGGAACCTCACGCGCGAGCTGCTCGACAAGGGACACGAGGTGACCGCGATCGAGTCCAACTCGCGCCGCTACGCGACGATCGAGGAGGAGCTACAGCACTCTGCCCAGTACGGCGACGGGTCCGAGCTGTGGGTGCTCGAGCGAGCCGGGATCGAGCGTGCCGACATGGTCGTCGCGGTCACCGGCGACGACGAGGACAACATCCTCATCTGCCAGGTCGCGCGCGAGAAGTACGGCGTCGAGCAGGTCATCGCCCGCTGCAACAACCCGCGGAACGTGCAGCACTTCGAGCTGCTCGGGGTGCGGCCCGTGGTGTCGGCCACCGACCTGATCCTGCGCCTGATCGAGCACGAGGTCCCAAGGTACGGACCGCTCCACCTGCTCGACCTCCCGCAGGAGAAGCTCGAGATCATCGAGCTCGACGTGGCCGAGGACGCGCCCGCCGCCGGGTCTCGTGTCCAGGACCTCGGGCTCCCCGAGGGAGTGCTCGTGATCTCGATACTCCGAGACGGGTCGGGCTTCGTCCCCACCGGGGAGTCCGAGGTACGCGCCGGCGACGAGGTCCTCGTGGTGCTCTCGCCGGGCCTCGAGGCGAGCGTCACCCCGGCGTTCAGCTCGCCGGTCGGCCAGGCTGCTTAGCCGGACGGCCCGCGCGTTAGCGAGACGCGGCGGGTCCGCCGGAACGCGATCAGGCCGTAGCGCGGCCGCGATTTCGGGCGCCGAAATTGTGCGTCTGGCTGTGGCAGTGGGGCACAGCAGTCGCAGGTTCTCGAAGCGGTGGTCGTGGCGATCGCCGTTGACGTGGTGGAGCTGGAGCGACAGCGGCTTGCCACGCCACTCGGAGAGGCCGCACTCCTCACATCGACCGTGCTTCAGGCCGGCGCTCAAGAGGCGCAGCTTCAGGCTGTAACGACTCGTCTCGAGGCGGCCGGCGACGAGCAGCTCATCGATCGGGATCCTGCGGCGCCGCGGCGTCACGTCGCCGCGCTTCACTGCGTTGTTCCACGTCTGGTTCGCGAAGCCAAACCGCGCCCGGCACTGGCGCACGGTGTGCCCCGCGTCGTAGTAGCGCTGGACCTCCGCCCAGTCATAGCGCCGGTTGAAGCTGGAATCGGGTGGCCGGCCCACGCGCCGCGCGTGGTGGCATACGGTCGGCTTCGAGACGCTCAACCGCTTCGCGATCTCCGTCACCGTCAGGCCCTGGGCGAAGAGCTGGGCAACGCGTTCACGCGTGGACGCGCGTGCCGCCCCGTCCTTATCGTCTGTCGCCATCGACCGCCGATCCACCGGCTTCCCGAGCTAACCTGTGCGCTTCCCGCTGCGGGATCGTCTAATGGCAAGACGCTCGGCTCTGGACCGAGAAATTGGGGTTCGAATCCCTGTCCCGCAGCCTCAAGGTAAGGCTGGGGTAGGACCGATTCGCCCCTTGGGATGCGGGTACTGCCTTAGCCCACCGCCTCCTCCGCCCAATCCCGGTACAGCCGCGCGTACGCGCCGCCCGCCGAGATCAGCTCGTCGTGCGTACCGTCCTCGACCACGCGCCCTTCCTCGAGCACGAGGATGCGCCCTGCACGCCTGATCGTGGACAGCCGGTGGGCGATGACGATCGCCGTGCGCCCCGCGAGCAGGCGCCGCAAACCGTGCTCGATGCGCGCCTCCGTGCGGACGTCCACGTTCGCCGTGGCCTCGTCGAGCATGAGGATGCGGGGGTCGGCCGCGGCGGCGCGCGCAAAGGCCACGAGCTGTCGCTGCCCGGCGGAGAGGTGGCCGCCGCGCTCGCCGACCGGCGTGTCGTAGCCGTCGGGTAGGCCGGCGATCAGCTCGTCGGCGCCGACGGCGGCGGCTGCGGCGGCGATCTCGTCGTCGCTCGCCTCGGGCCGGCCGAAGGCGATGTTCTCGCGCACGGTCCCCGAGAACAGGAACCCCTCCTGGGGGACCAGGCCGAGTTGCGAGCGCAGCGAGCGCTCGGTCACGTCGCGCAGGTCGTGCCGGTCGATCAGGACGCGCCCGCGCGTGGGGTCGTAGAAGCGCGCCACGAGCTTCGCGAGCGTCGACTTGCCGGCGCCCGTGGCGCCCACCAGGGCGACGGTCTGTCCCGGCGGGATGGTCAGGTGGACGTCGCGCAGCGCCAGCGGCCCGTCCTCGCCGGAGTAGCCGAACGACACGTCCTCGAAGCGGATCTCGCCGCGCACGGGCGGGAGCTCGATCGCGTTGGCGCGCTCGACGAGGTCGGGCTCCTCGTCGAGCAGCTCGAAGATCTTGTCGAGCGCCGCCATGCCCGCCTGGTAGGTCGTGTACAGCTGCGAGAGCTGCTGGATGGGGTCGAAGAACGAGTTGAGGTAGAAGACGAACGAGGCGAGTACGCCGATCGTCACCCCGTCGCCCGACAGCGCCTGGCTCCCGCCGTAGAGGACGATCGCCGCGGTCGCCACCGCCGACAGCAGCTCGACCGACGGGAAGTACGCGGCGTTCAGGTAGACGGTGCGCATGTTGGCGTCGCGGTTCTCGTCGTTGAGCTCGGCGAACCGCTCCTTGTGGCGCTCCTCCTGCCCGAACGCCCGCACGACGCGTACGCCGGAGAGCGTCTCCTGGAGGTAGGCCGACACCCACGCCACCTTCTCGCGCGTGAGCCGGTACGCCTCGGCCGAGACGATCCGGAACCCGATGCTGCCGACGAGCAGCACCGGGAAGACCAGGAACGTCACGAGCGCGAGCTCGGGGTCGAGGAAGAGCAGGATCGCCGCCGTCCCGATCAGCGTGAGCGTCGAGGCGAACAGCGTCTGCACGCCGTCGGTCACGAGCTGGTCGAGCGCCTGCACGTCGTTGGTGATCCGCGAGATCAGGACGCCGGCGCGGTTGCGCGAGTAGAAGCCGATCGAGAGGCGCTGGAGGTGTGAGAAGATGCGCGCGCGCAGGTCCTGGAGGGCGCGCTGGCCCACCCAGTTGACGAGGTAGGTTTGCGCGTAGCTCGCGCCCCAGTAGACGAGCGCGGCCGCCACGAACAGCGCGACGATTACGAGCAGCACCCGCGCGTCGCCGGCGCGCACGCCGTCGTCGATCGCGCGACCGAGCAGGTAGGGGGGCGCGAGCGCGGCGGCGGTGGCCACCGGCAGGCACACGAAGAGCAGGGCCACCCGTCCCCGGTAGGGGCGGAGCAGCTCGAGCAGCCCGCGCACCTTGCGCGCCCGGCCGGTGGGCGCGGAGCGGCGAAGCGCGTCGAGGCGGGCGAGCCGTGCGCGCAGCGGGGTCACAGGTGCGCCACCTCGGGCTCGAGCGGCTTCTCGGTGAGGGAGACCTGGTCGGGCAGGCCGCGCTCGGCGATCTCGCGGTACAGCGGCGAGCTCTCGAGGAGCTCGGCGTGCGTGCCGCGCGCGGCCACTTGCCCATCCTCGAGCACGACGACCTCGTCGGCCAGGGCGATGGTCGACATGCGGTGGGCGATCACGAACGTCGTGCGACCGCGCATCACCTCGCGCAGGGCCTCGCCGATGCGCGCCTCGGTCGTGGCGTCGACGCTCGAGGTCGCGTCGTCGAGAATCAGGATGCGCGGGTCGCGGATGAGCGCTCGAGCGATGGCGATCCGCTGGCGCTGGCCGCCGGAGAGCGTCAGCCCGCGCTCGCCGATGACCGTGTCGTAGCCATCGGGCAGGCTCGCGATCAAGTCGTCGATCCCTGCCCGGCGAGCCGCGCGGCGGATCTCCTCATCCCTCGCCTCGGGCCGGGCGTAGGCGATGTTCTCGCGCACGCTCGCCGAGAACAGGAAGGGATCGTCGGAGACGAACGCGATCTCGCCCCGCAGCGAGGCGAGGTCGATCGAGCGGACGTCGGCGCCGTCGATCAGGACCTCGCCGGCCGTCGGCTCGTACAACCGCGGCAGCAGGCCGACGAGCGTCGTCTTGCCGGAGCCGGTCGGTCCGACGAGCGCCACCGAGCGCCCGGCCTCGACCGTCAGGTCGATCCCCTCGAGCACGCGCCTGGCGGCCTCTCCGTCGCCGAATCCCGACTCGACGCCGCGCAGCTCGACGCGCCCGCCGCCCGGCGGCAGCGGCGGCGCGCCCGCCGGCGCGACGATCCGCGGCTCGCGGTCGAGCACCTCGAATACCCGCGCCCCCGAGGCCACCGCGCGCTGGGCCATCCCGAGCGCGATCCCCAGCATGCGCATCGGCCCGACGAGCATGACCACGTACCCGTAGAAGGCGACGAACTCGCCGACGGTGATGCGGCCGCGCATCACCTGGTGCCCGCCCACGAGCAGCACGGCGGCGAGCCCGAGCTGGGGGAGGAAGGCGATCAGCGGGTTGTAAAAGGCTCGCAGCCGCGTCGAGACCATCGACTGCGAGAAGACGCGCGCCACCGCGCGGCGGAAGCGCGCGAGCTGGCGCTGCTCCTGGGCGAACGCCTTGACCACGCGGATGCCCGTGATGTTCTCCTCGGCGTCCGCGGTCAGCTCGGCGATCCGTTGCTGGACCTCTTGAGAGGCCGGGCGGTTGCGGCGCCCGTAGCGCCCGGCCATCCAAAGCACCGCGGGCATCGGCGCGAGCGTAACCGCGGCCAGAAACGGATCGACGACGATCATCACCGCCGCGGCGACGAGGATCGTCACGAGCGATTGGAGGATGAACACGAGTCCGTACCCGAGGAAGAAGCGGACCGACTGGAGGTCGACCGTGGCGCGCGACATGAGCTGGCCGGTCTGCTGCTCGTCGAAGAAGCCGAGCTCGAGCGACTGGAGGTGCCCGTACACGCGGTTGCGCAGGTCGTACTCGACGCCCAGCGACACGCGGCCCGCGACGAGCCGCCGGGCGACGCTGAAGGCGAGCCGGAGAACGCCCGCCCCCAGGATCACGCCGGCGAGCGGCCATAGCGCCGTCGCCTCGCCCTGGCGCACCGCGTCGACCGCTCGCCCGACGAGGAACGGGATCAGCACGCCGCTGCCCATCGCCGCGGCGGCGAGCGCGAGCGAGACGGCGACGCCCCGGCGGTAGGGACGCAGGAAGCCGAGAAGGCGCCAGAAGGTCTGCATCCCCTCTTACTTTACTTTGTGAAGGAACCGATCACCAGGCGAGCTGGCGGCTCGGGCGCTCGAGGATCCGCGCCACCTCGCGGTGGCGGAAGGCGAAGATGCGTGCCAGGTCGCGACGCACGAACGCCGCGTGCGCGGCCGCACCGAGCGGACCGAGCGGAAGCGCGTAGCGGACGACGTCGCGCACGCGCGTGCCGGCGCCGTCCGGCTCGAAGCCATGGGTGTGGTGCCACAGCGCGTACGGGCCCGAGCGCTGCACGTCGACGAAGCGCCGGGGCGGGTCCCACAGCACGATCTCGGTGCGCCAGCCCAGGCGCACGCGATGCAGCTCGAGCCGGTAGTCGATGCGCGTCCCGGCGCGCAGCTCGATCGGCTCGGGCGTTAGCACGCGGAAGCCGAGCCACGGCGGCGTGATCCGCGCGAGGTTGCTGGCGTCGGCGAAGAACGGGAAGACCTCGTCGGGAGGAGAGGCGAGGTGCTGGGCGAGCGCGAGCGTATGGACGCGCATATGCCGGGTACGGGCGCCCTCGCTCGACGGCCCAGGTCGTGCTACGGACGGACGGTCCGTGGCCCGGCACGTCGTTGGCGACGACCACTCCGCGCCGGGGCGTACCCTTCGGTGCCGCCCCCCAGCGCTGCGCCGGTGGGTACAACGGATCCTCAACGATGAGCTCGGTGCGGAGGTTCGGCGTGTGGTTCGGTCGCATAGCCCTGTTGCTCGCGATGGTCGCGTTCGCGAGCCTGGTCGCCCTCTTCTCCGCGGTCACCTACCTCGAGCTAACTGAGGGCGGGGCAGAGAACCCGATCTCGATCCTCACCGCCGTGCTCGTGCCGGTGTGCGGGGCGCTCGCCTCCGGCTGCTGGTGGCTGTTCGTCGAGAGCTTCAAGGGGCCGCCGGGCGGGCGGGCCGATTGAGTCAGGCGGCGCCCGGCCGGGAGCGCGTGTCGGGGTCCACGCCGCCGTCCCGCGCGGGCGCCCCCGCATCCTCCCCTCGCTCGAGCCGCTCGGCCTCCTCGGCCTTGCGCTCGGCCTCGTCCTGGTGGCGGGCGGCCGCCTCGCGCTCGCGAGCCGCCTCGCGCTTGATGTCGCCGCGGCGCTCCTCCTCCTTGCCCTCGCGGCGGAGCGCCTCCTTGCCGGAGAGGCTGCCCGCCGCCTGCTTGAGCCGGCCGCTGACCTTGTCCTCGATGCCCATGGTGTCCCTCCTTGCTCGCTGGGTTTGAGCTACCCAGCGGAGGCGCGCGTTCAAACGAGCCGTGGCTCGCGACGCGTGGGGTTCACGCCGCGCGCCGCGATGGACTCGCACCCGCCAGTCCGCGCTGCGCATGGGCACAACCTCGGCGCCGGCACGTTGTCATGCGGCGAGACACCATCTCCAGGAGGTTCGCCATGAAGATCTCGAAGACCGCTCTCGCCGGCCCGCTCGCCGTCGCGCTCGCGATCCCCGCGTTCACCGTCGGCCAGTCGGGTCAGACGGCGAACGAGAACGCCAAGCCGCCCGCGACCGCGTACGGCGTCGTCTGTCAGCGCGAGGGCTACTCGAAGAGCAACGAAGGCGATTCCGAGCCCGGGACGCCCTTCAGTCGTT
Source organism: Thermoleophilaceae bacterium (assembly GCA_035296645.1). Classification (GTDB taxonomy): domain Bacteria; phylum Actinomycetota; class Thermoleophilia; order Solirubrobacterales; family Thermoleophilaceae; genus JACCUC01. The sequence continues at coordinate 136 of DATHAN010000024.1, read as the reverse complement.
GCGTAGTCGCCCACCGGCAGGGGGTCAACGGTCAGCGCAGCGCGCGGGCGGCCGCGCGTGCCGCGTGTCGCGGGCTCTACTCGCCCACGACGGAGGGCAGGAAGTTCGGCGAGTGCGTCGCCTCGACGCGCGACCT
>DATHAN010000023.1:0-3721 GCA_035296645.1 Thermoleophilaceae bacterium | reverse complement strand
CGCGAGCGTCATCGACACGTCGCCGGTGCCCGGAGGGAGGTCGATCAGCAGGTAGTCGAGCTCGCCCCACTCGACGTCCTCGAGGAACTGGCGGATCGCCTTGTGGAGCATGGGCCCGCGCCAGACCACCGCCTGGTCGCGACCCTCGAGGAAGAACTCGATCGACATCGCCTTGACGCCGCCGTGGACGACGAGCGGGAGGATCCGCCGCCGCTCCGACACCTTCGGCTTTCCGTGCACGCCGAGCATCCGCGGGATCGAGTAGCCCCACACGTCGGCGTCGAGCGCGGCCGCGCGCTTGCCCTCGGCGTGGAGGGCGGCGGTCAGGTTGGCCGTGGTCGTCGACTTGCCCACCCCGCCCTTGCCCGAACCGACGCAGATCACATTCCTGACCGCGGCGAGCGCTCCTTCGGGAAGGCCGTCCGGACGCCCCACGCGTCCGCGCAGGTCGGCCTTCTCGTTCTCGGACAGCACGTCGAAGTCGACCCGGACGCGCTCGACGCTGGGGAGCGCGGACACCGTCCGGTCGACCGCCTTCTGGAAGTGCGAGCGGATCGGGCAGCCCGGCGTGGTCAGCGACACGGTGATCGCCACCTCGCCCGGAGACGGGTAGGCCACCGAGCGCACCATGCCCAGGTCGACGATGTTCTGGTGCAGCTCGGGGTCGACCACGGCGCGCAGCGCCTGGCGGACATCCTCACGGCTGGGAGGCTCGGGCACGGCTTCATTGTCGCAGCGCTCGAGCGCGCGCCGGGCGGGGCAAACGAAGACCGGCGGAGCCCGAGGGCCCCGCCGGTCGAGGGAGGAGAGATGCTGCTACTGCCGGCGAGGTATGAGGCCGACAGTCCTCTCTCGCACCGGCTCTCTCCCGGCCGGGCGAGGGGAAGTGGTTGGGGGCCTAGCGACCCGCCCCCGCGAGCTCCTCGACGCCGTGCGCAACCTCGCGGGCGCCGCTCTCGATCTTGTCGGTGCCGCGATCGATGTCCTGCTGCGTGCGGCGGACGACGCGCTCGGCCGACTCGCGCCGCTGGCGGAGCTCGCGCTCAGCCTGGGTACGCGTGCGCTTGACCCGCCGCTCGAGGCGGTTGCGCTCGGTCGTGCCCCGGCGCTCGAACTTGCGCAGGTTGGTCGCGAGCCGGCGGCGCAGGCGGCGGAGCTCCCGCTCGACGCCCGCACGCGAGGTGTACGGCCGCACCGCCTCGGCGACGTTGTCGCGCGCGGTGAGGGCCGCCCCGACCGAGATCAGGACCGGGCGCTGCGCCTCGGTGAGGGCGGCTTCGACGCGCGTGCCCTCGGCGCGGGCGCGCCGGTCGGCGGTCCGGGTCGCGGTCCGGCTGGTTGAGCGGACGCTGCGCGCGGTCGTCCGCGCCTGCGAACGCGTCTGCGACTGGCCGCGGCGCGCCTGGTTGCGCTTGCGGGTGGCGGCGGCGCGCTTGCCCGCCGCGGAGCGCTGGGACTGGGTACGCGTACGTGCCTGGCTCCCGGTGCCGGTCTGGCGGTTGCTGTTCGGGCTCGGCGAGTTGGTGGCCATGGTTGTGTGAATCCCTCCTCAGACGGAGACTCTCCCCCCGGTCAGTACGGGGCGATAAGGGTATTAGTTCTAACGACCATAGTTATACCAGCGCGCGCGCTCCCGTAAACGACGTGCTCTGAGAGGCTCGTCACACAGCCCCTCTGAGCCGAGTTACTGGGTGACCCCGTCGCCGGGCGTGCTATCGGTGCTATCGAACTCAGGCCGGCGCGTCGAGTGCGGCCGCCCGCTCGACACGGGCCAACCACACCTCCGGCGCCTCGAGCTCAGCCAGCGTGGGCAGCGCGCCAGCGCTCTCCCACACCCGGTTGAGCCCCGCCATGCCGGCGCGCTCGGCCACCTCAGAGCAGAAGCGCCGCCCGAGCTCGTACTGCCGCATCTTGAGGTCGAACCCGAGCAGTCGCATGAGCACGCGCTCCGGCGCCGAGCGGTTGGCCCGGCGGCGCTCCATAGCCTCTCGCAGGCCCTCGTAGGCCGGCACGACCTCGGCTCCGAGCGCGTCCATCACGTGCTCGGAGTAGCCCTCGACGACCGCCATCGCCGCCTGGACCTGGTCGATGATCGCCCGCTGCTCGCGCGTCTGCACGAGCGCAGCGAGCCCTCCCTCGCGGAAGGCCTCGACGAGCGTCGCCGGATCCGGTAGCGACGGGAGTCCACCCGCCGTGCCGCGCTGGATGCGCACCTCGACCGTCGCCAGGTAGCGCTCGAGCAGCCCGCCGAGGTGCTCCCGCAGCCAGGGCACGCCCGCGAACTGGAAGGCGTGCGTGACCTCGTGCAGGACGATCCACGCGAGGAAGCTCTCGCCGTCGACCTCCATCTCGCGTGCCGCTCCGGTCACGTTCGAGCTGACGATCAGGAGCCGCGGAGGGCGCTCGTGCCCGAGCAGCGACAGCTCGTACTGGCCGAGAACGCGACGCGCCAGGTAGCCGACCACGAGGCCGACCTCCGCGGCGAGCGTCGCACCGGTCACGGCGCGCAACGGACCGGCGAAGGGTCCGGCCGCGGCGACCCGCTCGTCGAGCCGCGCGGTCACGGGCGCGAGGATCTCGTCGAGCATGGCGACGTTGACCTCGGACCACTCCTCGCGCGCCACGGGCTCGGGGTCGGGGAGCGCGTCGCCGGAGGCGAGCCCCGTGAAGCGCCCGACCTCCGCCTTCGCGCGCTCGGCCCACGCCTCGAGGTCGCCGGGAAGCCGCTCGTGCGGGTCGCCGCCCGATGCGAGGCGGGCGATCTGGACGGACAGCGCACGATCGAGCATTCGCGCGCAACGCTAGCGGCGGCGCGTGCGTGGACCGTGGGGTTGGCGGGAAAGGGCTAGTTCATGAGCTCGGCCGCCCGCAGCCTCGCCGCCGGGCCCGACGCCGATCGTCGGCAGGCGACCGACCCGGCGCACTACGGGACGATCAACGCCGTCTATCTCGTGCTGCTCGCCGCGGTCGTCGCGGTGTGGCGGCGCAGGGAGGAGGAGGCCGCGATCCCGCGCAGCGAGCTGCCCACGCTCGGAATGGCGACGTTCGCGCTCGCCAAGGTGGTCGCGCGCGAGAAGATCGGCACATGGGTGCGCGAGCCGTTCGTCGAGGAGGATTCCGAGCGCAAGCCCCAAGGCCCGCGCGGACATGGGATGCGCCACGCGGTCGGCGAGCTCGTGACCTGCACGCGTTGCGTGGGCGCGTGGGCGGCGCTCGCCATCGTGGGCCTGCGCGTCGCCTCGCCCCCGGCCGGACGGCTCGCCGCGACTGTGCTCGCAACGTCGGGGATCAACGACCTCCTCCAGGCGGGCTTTCGGTTGGCCACCGAGGGAGCCAACCGCGCCCAGGAGTAGGCCTCGACCCCGCCCGCGTCATAGCTCGGGCAGCGTCTGCCGGCGCTCGAGCACGGGCGCGAACACGTCGCCGCGCTCGGCGACGCGCTCCACGACCTCCTCCGACTCGTACACGAGGCAGTCGGGCTCACGCTCGGCCAGCGCAGTCTCGAGCTCCTCCCACACGATCGGCGTCGAGACCGTCGGACGCTCGCGCGCGCGCAGGGAGTACGCGCACACGGTCGTCTTGTGCTGGTCGTTCTGGCTCCAGTCGACGAGCACCTTCCCGCCGCGCAGGCTCTTCAGCATCCGCTCCACCACGAGATCCGGGTGGGCCTGCTCGAGGAGCCGCGCCACCGCGTGGGCGAAGCCCTTCGTCGCGTCGTAGT
>DATHAN010000022.1:0-4418 GCA_035296645.1 Thermoleophilaceae bacterium | reverse complement strand
GCGCGCAGCAGCTCGGCCCCGTGGAAGCCGGCGTAGTCGAGCGTGCCCACGCCGACGAGCCGGCGAGCCTCGGGCGCCGACCGGCCGGAGATGCAGGCCACGACCGCGTACCGGCGGCCGAGCTCTCCGAGCACGCGCGCGGTCCGCTCGGAGACGCGCGCGTACTCGGCCTGCTCGACGATCGGGGCGAGGGTCCCGTCCACGTCGCAGAAGATCGCCGACCGCTCGGGAGCCTCGACGAGCGGCCGCAGGGCGTCGGTCAGGTCGGTCGCGGTAGGCACGCGCCTAGTATGCCCGTGGCGCGTCCCGTTCGCCGGGCGCGCCGGCGCGGCAGCGGGTAACCTGCCCGCCCGCTCGTCCGACCGCAACCCACGTGCCCACCAAGATCCTCGCCCTCGCCTCGGAGCCGCTCTCGGCCGACGTCCTGCGCAGCGCGCTCGGGGAGGAGGCGGCGCGCGATGCCGAGGTCCTGGTCGTCGCGCCGGCGCTCATGAGCCGGACCCGGTACCTGCTCGCCGCCCCCGACCCCGCGATCGAGCGCGCCGAGGAGGTCCAGCACGAGAGCGTCGAGCGTCTCGAGGAGGAGGGAGTCACCGTCCACGGGGAGGCCGGCGAGTCGAACCCGCTGACTGCGATCGAGGACGCGCTCGCCACCTTCGACGCCGACGAGATCGTGCTCTTCACCCACGGCGAGGGGAGCCGCAACTGGCGCGAGGAGGGGCTCGTCGAGGCGGCCGAGCGGCGCTTCCCGCTGCCCGTCCGCCAGCTCGAGGTCGAGAGCTAGCGCGGCGGCGTGCGCGCCCTACAGGTCCACGAGCTCGAGGGCCCGCACGCGCTCCGGCTGGTCGACGACGCGCCCGAGCCCGAGCGCGGCGACGGCGTCGTGATCGACGTCCACACCGCGGGCGTGGCCTTTCCCGACGTGCTGCTCTCGCGCGGGCTCTACCAGCTCAAGCCCGACCCGCCGTTCACGCTCGGCTCCGAGGTGGCGGGCAAGGTGACCGAGGGCGGCGACGCGTTCTCGGCCGGCGAGCGCGTGATGGCGTTCACGTTCGGCGGCTTCGCCGAGCGGGCCGCCGCGCCGGCGACGATGACCTTTCGGCTGCCGGAGGGCTGGTCTTTCGAGGAGGGCGCGGCGTTCGTCATGAACTACCACACCTCCCACTTCGCCCTTCATCGTCGCGGGCGCATGCGCGAGGGCGACACGGTGATCGTCCACGGCGCCGGCGGCGGCGTGGGGAGCGCAGCCGTGCAGATCGCCCACGGCGGGGGCGCTCGGACCATCGCCGTCGTCTCGACCGACGCGAAGGAGGAGGTCGCGCGCCGGGCCGGGGCCGATGAGGTCGTGCGCACCGACGGCTGGCTCGACGCGGTGCGGGAGTCGACCGGCGGGCGCGGGGCCGACATCGTCCTCGACCCGGTCGGCGGCGAGCGCTTCGCCGACTCCGTACGTGCGCTCGCGCCCGAAGGGCGGGTGCTCGTGGTCGGCTTCGCCGAGGGGGAGATCCCCACACTCAAGGTCAACCGGCTGCTGCTGAGGAACGCCGACGTCGTCGGCGTCGCGTGGGGCGCCTTCGTGGGCGACAAGCGGGATTTCAGCGCCGAGATCCAGGCCGATCTCGAGCGGCTCGCGGCCGCAGGGGCGGTCCGGCCGATCCTGGATGCGGAATACCGGCTCGAGGATGGCGCTGCCGCGGTCGCGCGGCTCGAGGAGCGCGGGGCGCTCGGGAAGGTCGTCGTGCGGGTGCGGGACTAACGAAGCGGAGGCCGCGGGGGGCGGGCGGAGCACGCCGACCCGGCCGCCGAGCTAGCGGCCGGTGATCCGGCCGATGTTGTCCTCGCCCTTCTCGACGGCGTCCTCGTCGGCCTCCGGGTTGCCGGGCGGGGCGGTCCGGTGCGCCTGGTCCTCGCCGGCCGGGTGGGCGTCTTGCTCGTCCGCGCCCGCGCGGTCCTCGTGATTTTCGTCGGTGCCTTCGTCGCGTGCGGTCATGCGTCTCGCGTACCCGACGGGCGGCGAGGGCGAAACGCGGTACCACCGCCGAGGAGTCGCACGACCCCCAGCGCGACATGCCGCGCGGTATCATCGGCTCGCTCGCGATCGTCACGCTGATCTACATCGCGGTGGCGCTCGTAATCACCGGCATGGCGCCCTATCGCTCCCTGGCCGGTGAGGCGCCGATCGCCGAGGCGTTCGCCGGCAAGGGCCACCGCGTGGTCGCCTCGATCATCTTCGCCGGCGCTCTGTTCGCCACCGCGAAGACGACGATGATCCTCCTCCTCGGGCAGACGCGCGTCGGCTTCGCCATGGCCCGGGCCCGCCTGCTGCCCGAACGGCTCGCGCAAACCCATGAGCGCTTCGCCACACCGCACCGGCTCACGCTGATCGTCGGCGCCGCGGTGATCGTCCTCACCGGCCTCGTGCCGCTCGCCGCGCTCGCCGACTCGTCAACATCGGAACGCTCTTCGCCTTCGTGCTGGTAGCCGCGGGCGTGCTCTACCGGCGGCGCGCCGAGCCCGAGCGCCACCGCCCGTTCCGGACGCCGCTCGTCCCCTTCTTCCCGGTGCTCTCGATCGCCGCCTCGATCTACCTGATGGCGAGCCTCTCGCTCGCCACCTGGGCCCGGTTCCTCGGGTGGCTGGCGCTCGGCTTGCTCGTCTACTTCCTCTACAGCCGCACGCGCGGCATCCTCGCGCGTGGCGAGGTGGGCGAGGCCCGGGAGTGATGCGCCTCTCGCTTGGCGCGCCCGCCCTCGTTTCTGCTTCGCCTTGTCGTGGTATTCATCTATCGAACGGCCAATCGGAAGGGAGTTTTCACATGGAAGCAAGCAGCTCAGGCGCCGGCGCGACCGCCGGTCGAGAGGGGACCGGTCGCACGCTCGCGCAGACGTTTTGCCTGGTCGTCGGCATCGTCCTCATCGCGGTCGGCGTGCTCGGGTTCTTCTTCGGCGGGACGTCGTTCGCCGTCGGCGACGCGATCGACGGCGAGACCTTCATCGTGTTCGAGGTGAACGGCTGGCACAACGTCGTCCACATCGCCACGGGCGTGTTCCTCGTCGCCATGGCGGCCGCCCCGGCCACCGCGATCACCGGAGCGATCGCGTTCGGCGTGCTCTACGTCGTCCTCACCATCTGGGGCTTCATTGCGATGGACAACGTGATCTGGCTCGCGCCGATCAACCTGCCCGACAACCTGCTGCACCTGGCGCTCGCCATCCTCGGGCTCGCGATCGGCCTCTCGGCGCGCGGCAAGACGGGCGCTCCGGCGCGGGGGCGGACGGCCTAGCTAGGAACGAGGCGCCGAGGGCGGGCCCGCGCCCGCCCTCGGGCCGCGCCCGCGTCACACGCGGCGGCCGGCCACGAACTGCGTCACCCCGGCGAGCCGCCACTCGAGCTCGTCGAAGCCGCGGGCGCGCAGCGCCGCCACGACCTCGTCGCGCCCAAACAGGCGCATCCCGGTCGCCGCGGCGAGCGCCGACTCGGCCGCGCGCAGCGGCCGCGGCGCCCGGCGAGCCGAGGTGAGGATCGCCACGCGCCCGCCCGGGCGCAGGACGGAGCGCGTCCGGTCGAGCGCCCGCAGCGGGTCCGAGAAGAGATGCAGCGCGGCGAAGCAGCAGACCGCGTCGAAGGCGCCATCGGAGAACGCGAGCTCCTCGGCGTCGCCGCGCACGTACGTCGCGTTCGGGAGCCCGGCGGCGCTGGTCATCGCCACCGCGCGGGCGAGCATGGTCTCGGAGACGTCGATCCCCACGGCGAGGCCGGCCGGTCCGACGGTGCGAGCGAGCTCGCGCGTGAAGTTGCCCGTCCCGCACGCCACGTCGAGCACGATCGCGCCGCCGCCGCGCTCGAGGCGCAGCAGCTCGCGGGCCAGCCGCAGCTCGCCCTCCATGCTCGGGCCGAGCGGTCCCTTGGCGATGCGGCCGAGGGCCGGCCGCCACGGACGCTCATAGATGCGGGGTACCAGCCGCGAGAGCATCAGGTCCTGCGCCCGCCCGGTCGAGCGGAGCGCGCGCTCGCCGAGCAGGTCGAGGTAGCCCGCGGGGGCAGCCGTGTCCGGCGGCGGCGCCGCCCGTGCGCGCCCGGGCGGCCCCGCGCCGGTGTGAGAAGGGGGCGCGCGCACGAGCGCGCGGACGCGCTCGAGCGCGGGCGCTCGCGGCGGGCCCGGCATGGCCGCCGACTTATACCGGAGCCGGACGGCTCCGCCGCGGCTGGCATAGTCCCCTCGAGCCGCGCATGTACCACCCGCAGGGCACCCACGTCCTCCCGAGCATGACGCCTGCGCAGCGCCGCCGGGCGCAGCGCTGGGAGCTGCCCGCGGTGATCGTCGCGCTGCTCGTCATCCCCTACCTGGTGCTCAACTACTTCCAGCTCGGAAGCGTGTGGGGGACGGTCGTCGACGTCCTCTACATCGGGATCTGGTC
>DATHAN010000021.1:0-2116 GCA_035296645.1 Thermoleophilaceae bacterium | reverse complement strand
CGATCTTCAGCAGCGAGTTGCCCTGGTTGCTGTTCACGTACAGCGTGCGCAGGTCGGGCGAGGGGACCACGTGCTGGGGGAGGGCGTCGACCGCGAACGAGCGGACGATCTTCTTCCGCTCCGGGTCGATCACGTCGATCGTGTTGCTCTCGCCATTCGGGACGTAGACCCGGAACGAGAGCTCGCGCGTGACCGGCGTGAGCATGCCGGGCCGCGTGCCGGCGTAGACGTTCGCCTCGCGCTCGGGCGGGGCCGGGGCGCCGCTCGCGGCCGGCCGGGCGTCCGCGGGCCTGTCCCGCGCCTCGGGCCCACCACCACCGCACGCGGCGAGCGCGGCGACCAGGGGAAGGAGGCGCGCGAGGGCGACGGACGCTCGGGGCGGGCGCATGGCCGGGAGAGGATAGGCGCCGGTGCCCCCGAGCCAACTCAAGCGTGCCCGCTCACTGGGCGGCGTGCGCAAACGCACAGTTAGCCTCGTGCTCCGAGGGAACATACACATACCGAGGAGATCTGCGATGAGGGCTTGGGCAACAGCGGGACGGCTAGTCGGGACGGGCCGCGACGCCACCGGCGGCTCGACGCTCGCGCAGCGAGTCCTCAAGCGCATCGGGATGGCGTGCACCGTCGCCTCCACGGTCGGGGCAGTCGACGTCTTCCTGCTCTTGTGGCTCGTGCTCCCGCCTCCGCACGAGGCCGCGGCCCACTTCCCCGAGGCCGAGATCGCGAACGCGGTCGCCTTCGCGATCTTCCTTCCGCTGACGCTCGCCATCGGCTGGGCGTGGGGTTACCGACTCGGCCGCCCGTGGCGCCGCTTCCTGGACGAGGGTCGCGAGGCCACCGAGTCGGAGCGCATAGCGACCCTGCGCTACCCGCTGCGATCGGCGAAGATGGGGCGCTCCTATGGGGGATCGGCGCGCTGCTTTTCGTCGCGGTCAACCTTCGCTTCTCGGGCGAGGTCGCCCTCCACGTCGGCTCGACGATCGTCCTGGGCGGCCTCGTCACGTCCGCGCTGACCTACCTGCTCACCGAGTGGCTGATGCGGCCGGTCACCGCCCGCGCGCTCGCCGACGCTGCCCCGCCGCGCCTGTGTGGACCCGGCGTCCAGGGCCGGCTGATGCTCGCCTGGGCGTTTGCCACGGGAGTGCCGCTGCTCGGTCTCGGCTCCCTCGGGACTCATGTCCTTACCGAGGGCGCGTCGCTCGAGCGAGTGGCGGTGAGCGTCCTCGTGCTGAGCGTCGCCGCGGGGATGGTCGGCCTGCTCGCAACCGTGCTTGTCGCACGCTCGGTCGGCGAGCCGCTCGTCTCCCTCCGTGATGCGGTCGAGCGGCTCGAGGAGGGGGACCTCGATGTCGCCGTCGCGGTAGACGACGGCAGCGAGGTCGGCCTGCTCCAGAGTGGGTTCAACAACATGGTTGTGGGCCTCCGCGAGCGCGAGCGCCCGCACGACCTGTTCGGACGCCACGTGGGGACGGAGGTGGCGCGCAACGCGCTCGACCGGCCGGTCGCTCTGGGAGGCGAGGAGCGTCGGGGTGGCGGTGCTGTTCGTCGACCTGATCGGCTCGACGGAGCTCGCCACACGATGGTCGCCGGAGGACGTCGTCTCGCTGCTCAACCGCTTCTTCGGCATCGTCGTCGACACGGTCGACGGCCACGGAGGGTGGGTCAACAAGTTCGAGGGCGACGCCGCCCTGTGCGTGTTCGGGGCGCCGCTGCCCGACGACGACTGCGGCTCGTCGGCCCTGGCCGCGGGCCGCGCGCTGCAGGCTCGGCTCCGGCGGGAGCTCGCCGAGGTCGATGCGGGCGTCGGGATCTCGGCCGGACCCGCGGTGGCGGGGAACGTCGGCGCCGAGCATCGGTTCGAGTACACGGTGATCGGGAAGCCCGTCAACGAGGCGGCGCGGCTGTGCGAGCTCGCCAAGCAACGCCGCGAGCGTCTGCTCGCCTCGGAGGCGGTGCTCGAGCGCGCGAGCGAGCGGGGAGGCGGGTCACTGGCGGCTCGGCGACGCGGTCGTCCTGCGCGGTCGCCGCGAGCCGACGCGCGTCGTGATGGCCGCCGCGGCCGGCGAGGAGTCGACCGGCGAGGCGAGGCCGCCGCACCCGGGGCCCGCCCCTGACC
>DATHAN010000020.1:0-9910 GCA_035296645.1 Thermoleophilaceae bacterium | reverse complement strand
GGGGTGCGCGGCGGGGGCCTCTTCTTCTGGGCCGGCGCGGTGCTCGTGGCCATCGGGGCCGCGGCGTTCTTCACGCCGCCGCCGGAGCGGTAGCGGCGGCTAGCCCTCGCCGTCCTCCTCGATCACCGCGAGCACCGTCCCCGCCTCGACCTGCTCGCCCTCGCCGACGCGCAGCTCGGCGACCTTCCCGGTGGCGGGCGCGAGTATCTCGTGCTCCATCTTCATCGCCTCGAGCACCATGACGACCGTGCCTCGCTCGACCGAGTCGCCGGCGTCCGCGTGCACGCGCAGGACCGCGCCGTGCATCGGCGAGGTGAGCGAGCCGGGAGAGTCCTCGGTGGCGGCCGCGGGAAAGCGCTCGAGCTCGCGCAGGGACGAGTGCCCGAGCGCGCTGTCGACGTGCGCGGTCCCGCCTGCGCGGGCCACGCGATACCGGCGGCGGACGCCGCCGACCTCGAGGTCGACGCCGCCTGGCTCGGCGGCGTGTACCACGGGGTCCTCGAGCTCCGAGCCGTCGACGCGCAGCGTGAGTCGCCCGCCTCCTCCTAACCGGTAGCCCACCGTCAGCGCGCCGCACGGACCCTCGAACACCGTCTCCTGGAGCTGCGACGGGTTGTTGCGATACCCGCTCGGGACGGTGGCGAGCACGGGCGCGTACGCGCGGCGCTCGGCCTGGCCGGCGAGCGCGGCGGCCGCGGCGTGCAGGCGCTCGCCGCTCGCGTCGGTGAGCGGCGCGCCGAGCTCCGCTGGAGGATGGCGCTCGAGGAAGTGCGTGTCGGTCTCGCCGGCGAGGAACTCGGGGTGGCGCAGCACGCGCACCAGCAGGTCGCGGTTCGTGCGCGGTCCGTGGAGCTCCGCGGCCGCGAGCGCGTGCGCGAGACGGCGGGCGGCCGCCTCGCGGGTTGGCGCGTGGGCGATCACCTTGGCGAGCATCGGGTCGTAGTGGACGCCGATCTCGGAGCCGTCCTCGACGCCCGAGTCGACGCGCACCGCGCCCGGGACCGCGAAGCGCGTCAGGTGGCCCACCGTGGGGAGGAAGTCGCGCTCCGGGTCCTCGGCGTACAGTCGCGCCTCGATCGCGTGGCCCTCGAGCCGCGGCTCGAGGGCCTCGGGCGGGAGCGGCGCCCCCTCGGCCACGCGCAGCCCGAGCGCCACGAGGTCGAGCCCGGTGACGAGCTCGGTCACGGGGTGCTCGACCTGGAGCCGGGTGTTCATCTCCAGGAAGTAGAAGTCACCGTGGGGTCCGAGCAGGAACTCGACCGTGCCCGCGCCGACGTAGCCGAGCGCCTCGCCGGCGTCGACCGCGGCGGCGCCCATCCGGTCGCGCAGGTCGAGGTCGACCGCGGGGGAGGGGCACTCCTCGACGATCTTCTGGTGGCGGCGCTGGATCGAGCACTCGCGCTCGAACAGGTGGACGACCCGACCCGTCGCGTCGCCGAAGACCTGGATCTCGACGTGACGCGGGCGCTCGAGCAGGCGCTCGAGCATGAGCGCGTCGTCGCCGAAGGCGGCGGCCGCCTCGCGCCGCGCGCCCGCCACCGCGCCCGCGAGCGCCTCGCGCGAGCGGACGACCCGCATGCCCTTGCCGCCGCCGCCCGCGGAGGGCTTGGTCATCAGCGGCCACCCGACCTCGTCCGCGGCGGCCGCGAGGGGTTCGCCGTCGAGCCCCGTGACGTCGACGCTCGGCAGGGTGGGAACGGCCGCCCGCTCCATCCGCGCGTTCGCCTCGATCTTCGACCCCATGGCCTCGATGGCGTCAGGCGGCGGCCCGACGAAGGTCACTCCCGCGTCCGCGCACGCGCGCGCGAAGCCGGCGTTCTCGGCGAGGAAGCCGTATCCGGGGTGAACCGCGTCGGCGCCCGTGCGCCGGGCGGCCTCGACGATCTTCTCGGCGCGCAGGTACGACTCGCCGGGCGCGGGTCCGCCGAGCGCGACCGCCTCGTCGGCCTCGCGCACGAACGGCGCCTCGGCGTCGGGGTCCGAGAACACCGCCACCGTGGCGATCCCGAGCTCCCGGCACGTGCGGAAGACCCGCCGGGCGATCTCGCCGCGGTTGGCGACGAGCAGCTTGGCGATCGGGCGCTGGCTCACGCCGCGCTCACATTCGGAAGACGCCGAACCGGTCGGTGCCCTCGACGACCTGCGAGTGGCAGGCCGACAGGGCGATCCCGAGCACGGCGCGCGTGTCGCGCGGGTCGATGATGCCGTCGTCGTACAGGCGGCCCGAGTTCTCGAGGGCGCGCGACTCGGACTCGATCTGGGTCTCGATCTGCTCGCGCAGCGCGCGATCGCGTTCCTCGTCGTAGTCGATGCCGCGGTCGTGCGCCGAGGCGCGAGCGACGATCGACATCACGCCGGCGAGCTGCTGCGGGCCCATGACCGCCGAGCGGTAGTGCGGCCAGGCGATCACGAACCGCGGCCGGTAGGCGCGCCCCGACATCCCGTAGTTGCCGGCGCCGTAGGACGCGCCCGCCATCAGCGTCAGGTGCGGCACCGTCGAGTTGGCGACCGCGTTGATCATCTTCGCGCCGTCCTTGATGATCCCGGCCTGCTCGTACTCGCGTCCGACCATGTAGCCGGTCGTGTTCTGCACGAAGACGAGCGGCGTGTCGATCTTGTTCGCGAGCTGGATGAACTGTGCCGCCTTCTGCGACTCCTCGGAGAACAGGATTCCCTTGGCGTTGGCCAAGACGCCGACCGGGAAGCCGTGGAGCGACGCCCAGCCGGCCACGAGCGAGGTCCCGTACAGCGGCTTGAACTCGTCGAAGCGCGAGCCGTCGGCGACCCGGGCGATCACCTCGCGTGGGTCGTAGGGTTGGCGCACGTCGACCGAGACGAGCCCGAGCAGGTCCTCGGGGTCGTGCACCGGCTCGTCGGCCGGCTCGCTCGGTCCGGGCCCGAGCTTGCGCCAGTTGAGCCGCCGCACGATCTGACGGCCGAGGCGCAGGGCGTCGTGCTCATCGAGCGCCATGTAGTCGGCGAGCCCCGAGACGCGCGCGTGCATCTCGGCCCCGCCGAGCTCCTCGTCCTCGGAGACCTCGCCCGTCGCCATCTTGACGAGCGGCGGACCGCCGAGGAAGACCTTGGCGCGCTCCTTGACGAAGACCGTGTAGTCGCACACCGCGGGGATGTACGCGCCGCCCGCGGTCGAGTTGCCGAACACGAGCGCGATCGTGGGGATGCGCGCGGCCGACAGTCGCGTGAGCGAGCGGAAGTGCTCGCCGCCGGGCACGAACAGCTCGGCCTGGTTCGGCAGGTCGGCGCCGCCCGACTCGACGAGCGAGATCGTGGGCAGGCGGTTCTCGACCGCGATGTCGAGCGCGCGGAACACCTTGCGCCACGTCGACGGGTTGGCCGCGCCGCCGCGGATCGTCGGATCGTTGGCCACGAGCATGCACTCGACGCCCTCGACGACGCCGATGCCGGCTACCACGCTCGCGCCGACGTGGAAGTCGGTGTGCCAGGCGGCGAACGGCATCAGCTCGAGGAACGGCGCGTCGCGATCGAGCAGGAGCTCGATCCGCTCGCGTGCGAGCAGCTTGCCGCGGCGGCGGTGGCGCTCGAGGTAGCGCTCGCCGCCGCCCGCCCGCGTGCGCTCGAGCTCCGCCTCGACGGCGCCGAGCAGCTCGAGCATGCCCTCGCGGTTGCGCCCGAAGGCCTCGGAGTCGCGCTGGACCTTGGTCGTGAGGACGGCCACGGGGCGGCAACTTAGCGGGCGGGGCGCGGGCCCCGACCGCCGCGACGCTCGCCCCGCGGAGGCGCTCAGCCCGCCGCTGAGCCCGCGAGGAAGCGCTCGAGGGCCTCCTTGCCACCGGTGAGCACGGGCTCGCCGTGGGCGAACGACAGCGTGTCGAAGTTGCGCTCGAGCAGCCGGGCGAGCGCGGTGCGGATGTCGCGCTTGACCTGCTCGGCGTCCTCTCCGAGGAGATAGTCCGGTACGAAGCCGATCCTCCCGCCGTAGCGGATGATCGCGTCGGCGAAGGCGAGCACTCCCCCGCCCGCGGCGATGGCGAGGGTCGTCTCCTCGGCGCAGATCGCGTCGAGCTCGAGCGCCTCGACGCCAGGCCGCAGCGTGTCGCCGAAGCGAAAGCCCGTGACCTCCGGCCCCCCGCCGGCGAACTCGTGCAGCCCGGCCTCGTGGCACAGGATCGGACACGCGAACGCCTCGACGAGCCGCTCCGAGTGGCGCAGGTGGTGCCGGTTGGTGAGCACGATCGCCTGCGGCGTCCCGAGCCGCGCGATCTCCTCGATGCCGCCCCCGGGGAGCATCGGGTCGATGAGCGTCGCCGCCTCGCCGGCCACGAACAGCGAGCTCACCTCGGCGCCGATTCCCTCGTGGAAGGCGGTCCAGCGCAAGACGTCGGGGGCGAGCTCCTGCATGGCGGCGGGCTTCCGGGGAGGCTAACGGGCGGCGGACGTGCGGGCTTCCGTGGCGCCCCCGACCAAGGTCCTCGTCGACGCTGCAACCGACGTTGCCGCGCGGTCGTGAGGTCCGCCACACAAGCCCACTACGCGACTGCTATACACGACCGGGAACCCGACGCAGACGGAGGAAGTGAGCGCCGTCGCACGCCCAGCTCAGCCCACGACGCGAGACGGAGGCTGACCCGATGGCCGCCCCCTCAAGCGCGCGGGGAGACGAGGGCCTCTCGCTCCAGACCCTGATCGTCGCCAGCGCGGCGTCGGCCGGGGCCGCGATCCTCGTCTCGCTCTTCTGGCAGCAGGGGACGATCGTGGCCGCGGCGATCACTCCGGTGCTCGTCGCGCTCCTGCGCGAGGCTTTCCACCGGCCCGCGCAGAAGCTGTCGACCGTGCGCCCGACACGCCCGCTCACCGCGGCCCGGACCGGCGCGCGCACGGCGCGGGCGACGGCCGCCCGCCGGGCCGGGGGCGGCGGCGGCGCCCTGGCCGGGGGCGCGGCTTCGGCCGGCGCCCTGCACGAGCGCGAGACCGAGCCGTTCGCGCCCGAGCCCGCGCCCGGCGAGGAGGAGACCCAACGCCGCGACGAGGCCGACCCGACACGGGCCCTCGCCGACGGCGCGGAGCCACGCACCGCCCAGATGGATGCCGAGACCGAGCAGCTCGCCGGCGCGAGCGGCGGGGACGCGGAGAGCCGGGCGTTGCGGGACGCCGAGGGCGAGCGCCCGACCGAGCCGCTCACCGACTTCACCCGCCCGCTCGAGGGGCATCTAGGCGCCGGCGCGGGCGCCCCGCCGTCCTCCGGCGCGCCGGACCCGCCGCTCAACGGCGACCCGTCCCGGTTCGGGCGCACCGGCGGCGCGGGCGAAGCCGCACGTGGCCGGGTACACACCCGCCGCGGCTCGCTGCGCAGGCTTCATCGCCCGCGCGTCAAGCTCGCGATCGTCACGGGCCTGCTCGCGTTCCTGATCGCGGCGGCCGTGCTGACCGTTCCGGAGCTGATCACGGGCGAGTCGCTGGCCCCCGGCTCGGGGAGGACGACGCTCTTCCCGGGTACGGAGGCCGGCTCGAGCGGGGACGCGGGCATCGAGGACTCGCCGATCGACGCCGGCCAGGACGGATCGTCGGGGGGGTCCGACAGCGGGACCTCGCCCGACACGGAAGCCGGGTCCGGCGGCGGGACGACCTCTCCCGACAGCCCGTCGGGCGACAGCGGCTCCGGCGGGGACTCACCGAGCTCCAGCCCGCCGAGCGAGCCGTCGCAGCCCCAGGGTGCCGACGGGTCGTCGGGCGGCTCCTCGCCACCGAGGAGCGAGCCGAGCGGCGGTACGGGCGGCGGCAAGTAGCGATCGGGTGGCGGCGCCCGCCGGCTCGAGCGCGCCTGTCCCGCGTCGCCCCGGAGATATAGTCGCCGGCCGATGCGGGTCGGCGTCATCACGGGCACCGGCACCTATGCGCTGTCGGAGCTCGACGAGGGCGAGCCGCACGAGATCACGACTCCTCACGGCGCCGCGCGCGTGACCCGCGGAGCGGCGCACGGCGTCGAGGTCGTGCACCTCTCACGCCACGGCGAGGGCCATCCCCGCCTCTCTAACCACGTCGACCACCGGGCCAACATCGCCGCGCTCGCGGAGCTCGGCGTCGACGCCGTCCTGTCGGTCACGGTGTGCGGTGCGGTCGACCCCGGGGTGGAGCTCGGCTCGGTGATCGTCTTCGACGACCTGCACTTCGCGTCGAACCGCCTGCCCGACGGGACGCTGTGCACCTTCCACACGCAACCCGGCGCCCCGGAGCGCGGGCACTGGATCTTCGAGGAGCCGTTCGCCGGGGAGCTGCGCTCGGCGCTCGTGGCGAGCGCGGCGGAGGCGGGCCACGCGCACCGATCGGGTGGCTGCTACGGACACGTCGACGGCCCGCGGTTCAACTCGCGCAGCGAGATCCGCGGGCTCGCCGCCTGCGGGGTGACCGCGGTGAGCCAGACGGCGGCGCCCGAGGCGGTGCTGTGCGGCGAGGCGGAGATCCCGTTCGCGCTCGCCGGCTACGCGACCGACTACGCCAACGGCGTCTCCGAGGAGGCGACGCCGGTCGAGGAGCTCCTGCGCCTGATCGAGCGCAGCAGGGGGGTCTTCTCCTCGACGCTCGCGGCTGCCCTGGCCCGGCTCGAGGAGCGGCCGCCCGCGCCGACCGGCGTCGTCTACCGCTTCGAAGGCTGAGCGGCCGGGGACCTCGACGGAGCGCGCGACCTCGGCCGCCGACGCGGCCGGCCGCGAGGGCCGGCGACCGCCGGGGGTCAGCGGGCCGGGATCGGGGTGGTTCGCGCAGAAGAGGTCGTTCGGGTCGTAGCGGCCCCGGACCTCGTGCAGGCGGCGGTACTGCTCAGGGGGGAAGGCGGTCTCGGCGTCGGTCGGCCGCTCGGCGAAGTTGAGGTAGACGCGGTCGGCCGCACAGGGCGCGAGGCGCTCGCGCAGGGCGCCCGCGTGGCGCTCGATCGCCTCCCCGGCCTCGGCGTCCATGCGGATCCCGACGGCGAACAGAGGAACCGCCCGTCTAGGGACGCGAGCGGGCCGCCGTCCCGGGCGGGTCGCCGAGCCGCGCCGTCGAGGTGCCGAAGCTCGATCGAGAGCAGCGGGGTGTCGACCCCGGGCCCTCGGCCTCGACGAGCGCGTCGATCGCCTCGGGCGGGGCGTCCGCGAGCATGAGGTGGTCGCTCATCCCCGGCACCGGCTCGGGCGGGTCCATGTGCAGCTCGAGCAGGCGGTCGGGAATGATCGTGGCGAAGGTGTCCATGGCGGGGCCGAGCTCCCGCAGGGGGCGCAGGAGCTCGGCGCCTTCGGCCTCGTCGCCGAGGAACGCCGCCTCGACGACCGAGAACGACTGCCCGCGCAGGTGGTCGGGAAGCTCGGGAAGCGGCGGGAGCCGGAGCATGCGCCCGACCGAGGTGACCTCGTCGGGCGTTCCCGGCGCCCAGGCGGCCCAGCGGTGGAGCACCTCGGGCGCCCGCTCGAGCGGGAAGAACAGCGCCCCGGCGTAGAGCCGCTCGACCGGGAAGAGGGCGATCTCGAGGGCGGTGATCGCGCCGAAGCTCCCTCCGCCGCCGGCGGATCGCCCAGAACAGATCGGGCTCGGACTCGGCGTCCGCGCGCACGAGGCGGCCGTCCGCGGTGACCACGTCGGCCGCGAGGATGCTGTGGCAGGCGAGGCCGTGGCGGCGGGCGAGCCACCCGACGCCCCCGCCCAGCGAGTATCCGACGACCCCCACGTCCGGGGAGGAGCCCGCGAGCGCGGCCAGCCCGTGCTCCGCCGCGGGACCGGCGACGTCGCCCCACCAGGCGCCCGCCTCGACGCGCGCCCGGGGAGCGTGGGGGTCGAGCTCGACCCCGCACATGCGGCTCGTCCGCAGGAGGATGGTGTCCTCGAGCGAGGCGATGGCGGTGGCGTTGTGGCCGGTGCCCTGGACGGCGACGCGCATCCCGCTCCGGCCGGCGAACCGCACGGCGGCCTGGACGTCCTCCGCCGACTCGGGGAAGGCCACCGCGGCCGGGTGCTGGTCGGCTGCGAGGTTCCACGCCCGCCGGGCGTCGTCCTATTGCGGACCCTCGGGGGAGACGAGCTCGCCCGAGAGCTCTTCGGCGAGGGGGTCCAGCTGGCGCGTCGTGGTCATCGAGGCTCCTCCGGCGGGTGATGGATCGGCGGGCAGCCCACCCGCCGCTCGACGCGCCAGGTCAGGCGGCGCCGTACCCCGCCGCCGGCCCACCGGAGCCAGGCGACGGCGAGCTCGCAGAGGAACGCGATGAGATGGCCGAGCGGACCGGTGAGGAGCCACGCGAGGAGGCGCTCGGGCCGCGAGCGCGGCGGGATCGCGGCAGGTTCGTGCACCGGCGTCACGCTATCGTCGCGGCGGTGGCCGGGCCGGTGACGACGACCAAGCGGGATCTCCCGGAGTCCCGCGTCCGTGTGGAGGTCGAGGTGGAGCCGGACACGGTCGAGCGCGAGCTCGAGGGCGCCGCGCGCACGCTCGCGGGCGACCTGAAGGTGCCGGGCTTCCGCAAGGGCAAGGCCCCGGCGCCGGTCGTCCTCCAGCGCATGGGCCGGGCCGCGGTGCTCGACGAGGCCGTGCGCCGCGCGCTCCCCGGCTGGTACGGGCAGGCGATCCAACAGGAGAGCCTGTCGGTGGTCGGCGACCCGCGGGTCGACGTCTCCGAGCTGCCCGACAAGGGCGCTCCGCTGTCGTTCTCGTTCGAGGTCGGCGTGCGCCCGCGGGCGAGCCTCGGCGATTACAAGAGCCTCGAGGTCGGCCGTCGCGAGCTCGAGGCCTCCGAGGAGGCGATCGACGCCGAGATCGAGCGCCTGCGCGAGCGCCAGGCCGCGCTCGAAACCGTCGAGCGCCCGGCCGGTCAGGGCGACTTCGTCGTCGTCGACTTCGTCGGGACGATCGGCGGGGAGGAGTTCGACGGCGGGCAGGCGCGCGGGCACCTGCTCGAGCTCGGGTCGGGCCAGTTGATCGAGGGCTTCGAGGAGCAGCTCGTCGGTGCGTCGGCCGGTGAGGAGCGAGAGGTGCGCGTCACCTTCCCCGACGACTACCGCGCCGAGGGCCTCGCCGGCCGCGAGGCCGTCTTCGCGGTGACCGTGCGCGAGGTCAAGGAGAAGCGACTCCCGGAGGCCGACGACGACCTCGCGCTCGAGGCCGGGGGCTTCGACACCCTCGCCGAGCTGCGCGACGACATTCGCCGGCGCCTCGACGAGCGCGAGGAGCAGGCCATCGAGCACGAGTTCCGCGAGGCGGCGGTCGACGCCGCGGTCGCCGACGCGACGGTCGAGGTGCCGAGCGACCTCGTGCACGCCAAGGCCCACGAGCTGTGGGAGCAGATGGCCCGCCGGCTCCGGAGCCAGGGGATCGACCCCGAGCAGTACCTCCAGATCACGGGCAAGGACAAGGAGGAGCTGATCCACGAATCGGAGCCCGAGGCCGAGCAGGCGCTGCGCCGCGAGAGCGTGCTCGCCGCCGTGGTCGAGGCCGAGGGCATCGAGGTGAGCGACGAGGAGCTCCTCCAGTCGCTGCGCGAGGCGGCGGCCGGGACGGACGCGAAGCCTCCGAGCGAGCGCAAGGTCGAGCGGTCCCTCGCCAAGATGCGCGAGGACGGGCGCGCGGAGCTGCTGCGCGAGGACATCGCCATGCGCAAGGCCGTGGACCTCCTGGTCGAGTCGGCGCGGCCGATCCCGGTAGGTCAGTCCGAGGCTCGCGAGCGCCTGTGGACGCCCGAGAAGGAGGCCTCGGAGAAGCCCGCCGAGCTGTGGACGCCGGGGTCCTGACCGACGCCCGCCGAGCCGCCCTCGGCGACCCTCGAAACCGTCGCGACCGCCCCCGGGAAGCGCAAAAGCGGCCAGGGGACCATTGCTAGAGTGACCGCACTCGCCGAGCCATCCGGTGCGGCGGCCGCTTCTTCACCGAGTCGCGGCAGGAATCCGAGCGGAAAGGCGAAACGGAAGCGCG